>JAISYN010000019.1 GCA_031269915.1 Synergistaceae bacterium | reverse complement strand
GTGATCTGATAATCAGAAGAAAGCGTGACCGTTTCCGTTGGATACATAGCGAATCTCACCTCTTATTCTATTTTACAAAGACTCCCGCGCCAGTCAAGAATTTTATGGCAATTTTTTGGGCGACGGGAAGTATCCCAGGTAAATCCGCCCGTGAAATCATCGGGCGCTAGGAAAGCGCGCGTTGAACGGGAACGCTTGATATTCAACGTCGTGCAGGGCAAACGGCGGCTTCAGTCCGTAATATTTTTTATCGGCCTCGCCGGGGACCGTGACCCTCAAAAAATAACTGACACACTCGGCCTCATATACCGCGCCTTCGGCGTATTGGCCGGGTTCCTCGTCCTTTTCCACATAAGCATACCAGTCCGCCTTGGAACGCTTCCATCCCGTCTCCAACCAGACGCTGTCGCCCATAAATTCGATCTTCACCTCGCCGCCGTCCCCGAAAAAATCGCCTGTCGCTTCGCCGAAGACGACGAAATATTCTTTGTGTTGAGCCGAATATTCGAGCCGGGGCAGCGCCGTTTTTTCACAAATGCTTTTAAAAGCGCCGGTCTCCATAAATTCCTCGTCCCTGAGCGCGTAGTCGAACGCGCGCATTCCGTCCCTGTCGCGTATGTTCGCGTCCGCGCCGGCGTCAAGAAGCATGTTTATCGTTTCGAGCGAGTTCGCGCCGCCGTAGTATGATCGGACAGCTTCGATCAAGGCGGAGCCGCCGGCGTCGTTTACGGCATTCACGTCCGCGCCGGCCGAAACCAGCGAGGAAATTATCCCGCCGTAGCTCATCAAAGGTGTCGGCTGCCGAGCCACCAGTATCAATGCCGTGTTCCCCTCCGGGTCGCGAACATGCGGGTCTGCCCCATACCCTATCAGGTACTCCACCATCATGGGGACAAAACTTTGGTCGGCGGCGAAAAGCAGGGCCGTCATGCCGTCATCATCCCTGATATTTACGTCCGCGCCGGCCGCCACGAGAATCTCGGTCATTTCTTCGGGGCTCCAGTGACTGGTCATGCTGAACATCTGGACGCTCATCAAAGCCGTCATGCCGTAGTTGTCTTGCGCGTTCACATCGGCGCCCGCCGTGATAAGCGTTTCCGCGACTTCTTTTATCTGGCCGGTCACGGCAAGCGTCAGCGCGGAGCGGCCATCTTCGTCCCTGGCGTTTACGTCGGCGCCGGCGGATATCAGGCTCAGCGTTTCCTCAGGCGAAAGCGATTCCTCTTCATTCAGCATTTGCATCAGCTCACGCGTCGCCGCGTTTTCCGCGAACGTTTCGCCGGCAAGACAGGCAATGATCGCCGATATCGCGAAAGACAAAAATATTTTTTTCACCGCTAAACTCCTCCCTGATTTTAAGTAATTCTTTAAAGCGTCAATATTGGGACACGATCAGCGAGTACCTGTAAGTTCCGGAAAAGGAGCCATCCTCGTCATCGATGTCCAACATGTCTTTCCCTCGGACAGTTATGGTCAATTTCCGCGGCCAATTCTCGGCGTCTCCTTCTGCCGTAATTTCATTCCCATGAAAACTCGCCGCGCCTTCAAATGAAACCCCTTCTTGCCCGGTCACAAGCTCTAAGCTGATCTCGTATCCGTCCTCCCTGTCTTTTATTACCATTTCTCCACGATCATGATAACTATAAGACACATTCGCTTCGTCGAGCGTGTAGACGCCCGGAACAAGCGGCATCTCCCCAGTCCGCCCGCCGCGCGCGGGCGCTTTCGCCGCTCCGGACAACAATTTCACGATAATGTCGTAATCCGCTTTCTCCTCCCTGGGATTGTTTTCTTTAAAAATATCCGGGGCGGTCATACCATTATTTTTCAAACGGATATCAGCGCCTTTCTCCAACAACAGTTTTATTATGAAATAATCGTTATTATGACCTCTCGCCGCGTGTATCAACAGGGTATCTCCGTCCTCATTCCTGGAATTGACGTCGGCGCCGTTTTCCAGCAGATATGACATCAACCCGATAGAGCCAAAGATTTCCCATACCGTGTAATTTTTGGAATAAGAGTCCGCGCCGTTTTCGATCATCAGAGACATAGCGTCGTAATTTTCGTACTGACTGCATAAAGCCGGCTCGCCGCCGTTATCTCTGGCGTTTACGTCCGCACCGGCAATGATGAGGAACCTTAGAATTTCTACATCGCCGAAATACCAGAAAGCGGTCCGGCCGTGGAAGTCCTTCGCGTTCACGTCCGCGCCGGCTTCTATAAGGATGTACAGGTTCTCCAGGACATCTTTCGTTTCGTCCGGTTCCCTGTCAACCCCCCTGGCGCACATTATTGAAGATTCTCTTTGCCATTCGCCGTTGTCCGGCGCTCGCGCCCTCACGTCCGCGCCCGCTGCGACCAGCAAGTACACGACATCCGAAGCAGCGTTTCCCCTAAGCGCGAGCAGCAACAGGGGAACTCCCTCGTCGTCCCGCGCGTTCACATCCGCGCCGGCAGATATCAGGCGCAATACTTTCTCGGGTGAAAGCGATTCCTCTTCATTCAGCATTTGCATCAGCTCACGCGTCGCCGCGTTTTCCGCGAACGCTTCACCGGCAAGACAGGCAATAATCGCCGATATTGCGAAAGACAAAAATATTTTTTTCACCGATAGTCCCTCCCAAATTTCAAATTATTTTGTTCACTTCAATACTTCACTAAGGGGGGCGATTGGAAGATTTGCCCAGTCCTCCGCTTACCGCCAGCCAGTAAGTCTTTTGTTTTTGTCTCCCGCAACACCGATCCACCCCACTTATTGATCAAAAGGCTGCCGATTGAAGTCATTTTCCGGACAGTTCTTTGAAGCGGTTTTCCAACTTCTCGAACAATGGTGTATTTTCGTAGTATTGGATTTCCCTGGTTTTTTCGATGATTTCTTTGGTGACTTTCGCCCCCGCATCTAAAAGTATGGGGACAAGTTCGATAACGCGCTTTTCAATAGCCGACATCAAAAGGGTCTGACCGCTTTCATTTTTTATATTGACGTCCGCGCCCATATTCGTGAGCAGGCGCAGGACTCTCGGGTTTCCAACGTATTCCAAAGTGAGCCACAAAAGTTGTTCTCCGTCTTTTTCGATATCGAAGTCTTTGTACTGGTCTATCAAAAAACGCGTTATTTCAGGATTTGGATTATACGTAATGGCAAACATCAGGGGAGACCAATTTTCGCCTTCTTCGATTTCGACAGACGATTTGACATCGGCTCCATATTCGATAAGGACTTTCAGGATTTCCGGGTTTTTGTTATAGGCCGCGGCCCGGCATAAAGCATTTATCGGCAAATTGTTTCCATCGTACATAACCTCATTTACATCGGCGCCCGACTCGATCAGAAAGCGTATTACGCCGGCGTGCGGATTCCACGAGGCGGCAAGCGTCAGGGGTTTCAGGGAATAATCACTATGCATGGCGTTGATGTCCGCCCCCCTTTTAAGAAGCAGCTCAACTTCGCGGACATTCAATCCTATCGCCGAGCGAAGCAATGTCTGAGTGGCTCTCTCGCGATCGTCCATCGCCGGGGATTCTCCCGACAGAACGCCGGAAAGGGCGATGATCAGGAATACCAGAAGCGTTTTTTTCAACGAGGGTTCCTCCTCCGTCAATCTTCCAAATAAATAATCATTAATCAATGAACGCCCGGTTCAAGGAATCGGGCGTTCACTCAACGGTGATGTTCCCTATATATGCGTTCCATCCGCATATACGCCGCGGTATCAGTAAATTCCTCATTCTCCCGGGCTAATTCGAGAATATCCTTCGTAACCCAAACTCCTGCGTCCAACAGAAACGTGACTTTCTTCTCGGTAATCGCATCATCGGAAATGAAAGGGTGAACGAAAATTTTCATCAACACGTTCCTGCCCCTGTTGTCGATGGCGTTAATATCCGCCCCTCTTTCCAACAGCAAGCGCATGGCGGCTATGTTGTCGTTTTGGGACGCCTGCATCAGGGCAGTCCTGTTATCGTATTCGGCGGCCCCTCTGGCGTCGGGAGTTACGCCCATATCGAGCAAAATCCGCATGGCGGAAAGATTGTCATAGTACACAGCCGCATGTAAAAAGGATTCCCCGTCTGTCACAATATCAAACCGCTCGAAGTTTTCTATCAAATAGCGCACGATCGCCGGATTCTGATTACTACTGATGGCGATAACCGGCGGGGTGTGTTTTATATGCGAACCTTCTCCGTAAACACCAAAGTCAACGGTGGCTCCGTTTTCAACGAGCGTTTTTATTACCGCCGCGTTCGCGTTATGATATGAAGCTTCGATCAAAGCGGTTTTCCACGGATATGCGGTCATTTCATTGACGATAGCACCGGCATCGACGAGAATGCTTATCACTTCAGGATGCCGATTGCTCCTTGCCGCGAGGATCAGGGGAGTATCCCCCTCATTGTTCGCGGCATGAATATCCGCGCCTCTTTCTATTAGCCGGCGCGCTTGTTCGGGAGTCATGCTCCGGGCCATTCTCAGCAGTTCTTCGGTAGCGCTGTCGTTTATCTCGCAAAACGCCTCGCAGGGCAAGGCCACAATCAAGACGAGAGCTATTAACGGTCCAAAAACTTTTTTCATCGTAAATCCTCCTCTCTCCACCTTCGCTGCGCAATGCCGATGTAATCTCCGGGAACCGCCTGAAGTGAACGCGATATTTGGAAGGAAGCGGCTCCCGGACTTGAGTAACGGTCAGACCCGAAACATCGATGTGTTTGAGATTCGCTACAGTGTCTTCAGCGCTTTTTCTATCTCGTCCCTGTATGTTTCCTCGTCATTGGCGCCCACGATCGGCTCGCCGATTATGCGGCCTTTGGAATCGACAAGTATCGTGGTCGGGATATATTCCACGCTTTCCCCGAAAGAATCCATGCTTGAATCGTACAATATCTGGACAAAATCAGCCCTCGAACGCTCCAAAATATCTTCGGCATCGCTTCTTGCTCTGTCATCTCCGGTCGTAACGTCGAGTATGACCCCCACCAGTCGGGAACCTTTTGGCATGGAGCGCGCAAGACTGGCGAGGTCCGGCATTTCACGGACGCACGGCGGGCACCAGGTCGCCCAGAAATTCACCATCGTCAGCTTGTTGCCTTTGAAAATATCGCTTGTGACCGGTTGGCCGTCGAACGTCTTCGATTTGAAGCTGAAAGTCTGCGCGGCCTCCAAGACCATGCTCGACGAAAAAAACAGCAGCGCGGCAATCACAACAACCAACAGTACGGAACGTTTTTGAAACTTCATACTAGAACATCTCCTCTCAGGACTTTAAGTTTTGTCGCTTACACACATAATACCCTTCGTGAAAAATATCTTACAAATTTTTTTCGCCATATCTCACCTCACAGCCAGTTCCCCATCAGTATGAACGGCGCCCAGAAGTACGGGTGGCTGTAGCCGCGATATTGGGGAGACTCGCCGCGCGTTCCCCCGATGTTTTCCGCGGTTCCTGTCTTTCCCCTCATCACCGTCGCGTACGCCTCGGTCTTTTCGATACGTCCGTCGATGAACTCCGCCTGCGTCCGGCGCATCGCCTCCGCTTTCGTCATGCCTTCCTGCTGAAGCAGCGTGTAGAAACGCGCCATGAATATTCCGGTCGATTGGTCCGCAACGCTCCACAGAGTCGCCATCACGGACTTCGCTCCCTGATTCTGCACGACGGCCCCCAATCCTTCCACCTCGCGGCCGTCACCTTTTCCCGAACCCAGCGCCGTCTCGCAGGCGGACAGCGTCACGTGATCCACTTTATCGAATCTGTAATTTCCGTCTTGTATCTCTTCCAGCGAGAGATGTTTCCCGTCGCCGAGCAGCAGAAAAGAGTCCGCAACCGTTCCGGTGTTGAAACTGAAATGGCTGGCGACGTGCACGACGGGGATTCCTTCGTACAGCGCGTCGGCGAACGCCGTTTCGTCAAACTCCTCATCCAGCATTATGTCTCCGGGCAGACCGGTGTTCTCCGCGCCGCTCCCGCCCCGGATAATGGACTCCAGTTCGCCGCGAACAGCCGGAAGCGGATCGAATCCCTCATGTTCTTTGGTGACGCCGAAGGCGCTGGCTTCCCATTCCTTCACCTTATGGCGGTCTTTCAGTTTGTCTCTGGCCGCCTCGGTATATACGGCGAGGGCGTATTTTTCGGCCAGCCATTTTTCGCCGTCGTGCAGGGCGGCTATGGGAATATAGCGCAGCGGGCCGTCGAGATAGAACATCAGGGTTTGCGCTTTTGCTTTTTCCAAATCCTTCGCCATAGGGGCGATCAGGATGTCGTAAAGTTCTTTAGCCAGGGGATAGGGATCGCTCGACGGTCCTTTCAGACATTCGCCGAAGTCCCTGATCTTTCGCGAAAGCTCATTTTGAGAGACCGGCGACTCGTATGATAGCTGCACGTCCGGCGTGGTGAGGATGATCCAGAGGCGCTCATCCGTGACGAGCGTGTGAATCAGCGCGGCGCCGTGTTCCATATCCCTCAGCGTGCCTCTGAAGCCTTGAAGGAGTTTCAGTTGCATCTGGTCGATCTCCTTCTTGCGCTCCGCGTTCGAGATGTTTTCCATTTCTTTCTCCAGGGCCGCGATGAAGGATAAAAATACCTTGTTCGCGAGTTTCAGGTCTTCGTCCACCTGCAAGAGGCGTTTCGCGTCCCCGCTGCGATCCCATTCCTCGTCCGAGACGGATTTTTTCTTCTTTCGCAGCTCCTCTTTTTCTTTGGTCAGGTCAAACAACCGCCCGCCGATTTCCCCGAAACGGTCGGCCTGCTTCTGTTCCAGCCCGGAATAGGCCGCCGCGCTGACGCGGGGATCGCGTTTCTCGTCGCGGCGGATGAAGTCGAAATACTCCTCCTCCTTCAGCATGGCGAGAACTTGCTGCGCCTCGGGGATACGTCCCTGTTCGGTGAGAAGGTCGGCCAAATCCTTGTAACGATGATCTTTGGAGTTAAGAAAAGATTTTTGCAGGTCTTCGTCCAAGGTCGTCAAGTTCGCGCGGATCATCTGCGTTATATTGACGGCCATTTTTTTATAAAGAATGGCCGTGTCTTTTTGCCCCATCGTGCTGTAAACATCTCCTAAAAAGGAGAAAGAAACGGCGGTGTCAGGGTGTTCCCCGCCCAGGATTTTCAACCGGATTGCCAGCACCCGCTCATAATGTTCCTTCGCCTTCGCGTAGTCGCCGAGGCGGTAGTAGTCAAACCCCAAATTTTCAAGAGAGCCAGCGGTATCAGGGTGTTCCTCGCCCAAAATTTTCAACCGGATCGCAAGCGCGCGCTCGTCGTATTCTTTCGCCTTCGCGTAGTCGCCAAGACCGCTATAATCTGCCGCCAGCGACGAAAAGGTTCGAGCGTTATCTTCGTCATCTTTGTCAGACACCTTGCCCTTGCGTCGAAAAGTGAGAATCTCCTCGTGATATTCTTTCGCCTTACCGTAGTCGCTGAAATGGTAGTACGTGTTTCCCAAATTGTTCAAAGCGAAGAGAGTTTTGGGATGTTCATTTCCCAAAACTTTCCGGTAAATGGCGACCGCACGCTCGTAATATTCTCTTTCTTTTAGGTGAGAGCCAAGCCTGCAATGAGCGACTCCCAGGTTAAGGAGCGACAGCGCGGTATCGGCGTGCTCCTCGCCGAACAGCTTCAACCGGATCGCAAGCGCACGCTCGTCACAGTCCTTCGCCTTCGCGTACTCGCCGAGATTTGTATGTGTTTTTCCCAGATTTAGCCAAGCATCGGCTGTAAATGGATGTTCTATGCCCAGAGTTTTCTCATAAATCCTCAAAGTTTGCTCACGTAGTTCCTTTGCCTGTTACAGTACAGTGGGGCGGGGTAGGAAAGAGGACAAAACAGAGGCAAACAGGTTACGGGAAGATTTTTTCATGGTAGAAAAATAACTGCCGATTGCGGCGAACGTTTTCAAGCCACGCCAAGAGCGAAAGCAACCGGACACTTTCTGTTTCGTCTTGCTCGGACGCAAGTCGCTCTCCGCTTGGTTGTTCGTGAAAGGCGCGTCATAATTGTTGATGAACAGCGTATATGCTGTTTTGTAATCGCGCAGACGATTCAGCATACGACGCAGTTCATCCCTGCCGAACGATTTGTTGTCCATTGTTCTCAAAATCTCAAAACCGCGTTCCAAGCAGAAGTGCAACGTCACATTCGCAGACGTCACATCCTAAATCTGCGTTCTTATGGTCGTTCATAGCCGTTTCCGTTGGATACATAGCGAATCTCACCTCTTATTCTATTTTACAAAGACTCCCGCGCCAGTCAAGAATTTTATGGCAATTTTTTGGGCGACGGGAAGTATCCCGGGTAAATCCGCCCGTGAAATCATCGGGCGCTAGGAAAGCGCGCGTTGAACGGGAACGCTCGATATTCAACGTCGT
>JAISYN010000247.1 GCA_031269915.1 Synergistaceae bacterium | reverse complement strand
ATTTTGCGCCGCTCCTACAGTAGGTTTTGTCGATAGTCTCCCATAGACCCAGGAGATAATTCGCTCCCAACGCCCTGTCGTACAGTCCGTAACCCGGACGGCCATGTTCTCCCCATATCATCCTGCCGTGATCGGGACGGACGTAGCCGTCGAAGCCTTTGTCGTAAAGCGTCTTCATAATGGCGAACATATCGAGGTCGCCGCAGGAGGATAAGTGTGCGCTTTCGTCGAAGTCCCTGGCCGAATGATTCTTGACGTTGCGAATGTGAATGAACGGCAGGCGGTCCATCTCAGCGAGTTCCCCGGCTATAGACGGCAGGTCGTTCTCCAGCTTGGTACCCAAGCTTCCCGTGCATATTGAGACGCCGTTGTTCTTCGAGTCGTGGAGCGAAAGAAAACGCCGGATGTTTTCGATGCCGTTTATCACTTTCGGCAAGCCGAATATATCCCAAGGCGGGTCGTCAGGGTGGATTCCCATTCGTATCCCGCTTTCCTCGGCGACCGGGATAACCGCGTCGAGGAAGTACCTTAAATTCTTCCAGTACGCGTCTTGCGGAACTTTTTGATAATACTGGATATCCGCCATGATCCGAGGCATACGCTCCGGTTCCCAGCCCGGCATCGAATACCCGCTGGAGCCGCCCAGGATGGCGTCCGCTATTTCCCTGGGATCTCGCACATCCGCGTCGCGATACGAGAGCGCGTATGAACCGTCTTCGAGTTTACGGGCAAGTTCTGTCCTCAGCCAATCCATAACCGGCATGAAGTTATAGCAGAGACATTTAACTCCGGCCCTGCCCAGGTTACTTACTGTTTTCCGGTAGTTTTCAATATATTTATCCCTTGTTGGCAGACCTTTCTTGATGTCCTCGTGTATATTCACTGACTCCACGACTTCCATTTCAAGGCCGGCCGCGTTCACGGCGTCCCTGACCTCAGTTATGGCATCAAGAGGCCACACTTCGCCAACCGGAATTTTTGGCAGCATGACTGCCACGCCCGATATGCCCGGAACCTGTCTGATGTATTCGAGAGGCGTATTATCGTCCCCGTGTGGAAACCACCGCAAAATCATCTTCATTGATTCAAACACCTCTTCCTATTCTGATCAATCATAGTATGACGCCATCTTTGAAAATCGCGATCGCGCTTATCTCCTTGCGCTCGTGCGCGGTACGCTCGCCGGAGGCGGTTCTCAGCACGGCATCGATGAGACGCGAAGCCGCATCCTTCCACGTTTCCCCAGTCAGTACCGTTCCGGCGTCGAAATCGATCCAGTTTACGCGCCTTGCGGCAAGTTCGCTGTTCGTCGAAATCTTTAAGGTGGGAACAATGGAGCCGAAGGGCGTTCCTCTGCCTGTTGTGAAGAGAATCATCTGCGCGCCGCTACCCGCCAGAGAAGTACAGGAGACCAGGTCATTACCCGGCGCGAACGCGATCTGTACCCCTCCGCCCACGGACATTTCACCGTAGTTCAGGACAGCGGTCACGATCCCCGTCCCGGTTTTTTCCGCGGCGCCGAGGGATTTTTCCTCCAACGTCGTGATGCCCCCGGCTCTGTTTCCCGGAGAAGGGTTCTCGAAAATCGGCTGTCCGTGCCGAACGTAGTAATCACGGAACCATTGGTCCATGGCAATAAACGCCTCATAGACGGACTTGTCATGGATACGCGACGCAATGACTCCCTCGGCGCCGAACATCTCGGGTATCTCGGTGGCCAGAATGCCTCCGCCTCGCGCTGTAAGCCAGTCCGCAAAGCGGCCTACTAGCGGGTTTGCCGAAAGCCCCGAAAATCCGTCGCTTCCGCCGCATTTCACCCCCACGAACAAATCTTTCATCGGGTATTTCAACCTTTTCCTGGAGGCTTGCTCGGCCAGTTCGCCCAGTGCCGCGACGAGAGTTCCATCACGCTCCGTTTGAAGTTCGAGGCTCCGCAACCCTTCGGAGGGGCCTTTGGAAAGAACCGCTTCTCTCAAAGAAGCGAGCGTGAGGTTTTCGCAACCCAGGCCCACTAGCAGCACGCCAGCGGCATTTGGGTTATGAGCGAGGCCGGCGAGGATACCGCGCGTCATTTCCATGTCGCCGCCCAACTGCGAGCATCCGTACGGGTGTTCCAGCACTTTCACCGAGTCGATCCAGTCCGGTTTCCTGAACATCCGGATCTCTGACTGGATTTCGCCGTTGACGCACCCGACGGAAGGGATGATCCAGAGGTCGTTCCGCACTCCTGGACGCCCAGAACGCCTCGGGAATCCCTGAAAATATCGTTCTTCCCCATCGGCGTTTTCAGGGGGAGCCTTCGGTTTCCATACCGGCAGGTCGAGGTCGTCTCCGAGGCGTGTTTTGACGTTGTGCTCATGCACCCATTCTCCGGAACGGATGTCCTTTGCCGCTTTTCCGATCGCCGACCCGTACTTGACGATCGTATTCCCGCGCGCGATGGCCACGCGCGCGGCTTTGTGGCCAGGCAGTATGTCCTCGGCGAGCGTCACAGTTCCGGCAGACGCCCCGGCGGTTCCTCCCTTGGGGAGAACGATCACGTTGTCGGCTTCCGAGAGCAGGATCACGTCAGCGGATCGCACGGATGAGAGCTTCCTTTGCGTTTCGAGGAAGGGAAGGGAAGAAGCTTTCCACCATTTCCTCGGGAAAAAGTCCCTTCAATTGGCCGAAATCGCCGAGTTTCAATGGACCGCCAGGAAGCGCCGCGACCGGCCCTCTGGAGTAAAGCTCGAACATGCGAGATGCCGCTTCAGTCATTTTAGGCGGAAGAAAACCGGTTTTACCGAAATAATCGGCAATGGTGGGCGACATCCTCGCATCGGCCTTGGAGACTGAATTGAGCGCTATGGAGCGGAATTTATGCCCCAGGGCGGGATTTCTGAACCGCGTCGTCACGTCATCGGCGTATGCGTGAGTCTCTTCCGAATCATCCATGGAGCGGCATATCTCATCGTGAATCATACTCGATAGCCAGGACGCGTGAGGCTCGCCGGAAGCGAATGCGTCTACGTTTTCGATTCCCGCCAAAAGCGCGGAGGGGACGGAAGCTGTATGGGCGCCGTTCAAAATCCTGACCTTTCTGTCGTGGTAAAAGCCCAGTTTGTCGTCCGTCACGATGACGTTTAGCCCGGCTTTATGAAACGGAATCTCGTCCAGAATCCTTTTGTTCCCCTCGATGACGAACAGATGGAATCTCTCGCCGCTGGTCAGCCACTTATCCTCCCAGCCGATCAGAGAAGCCGCGCGGGCGGCCGCGTCTTCGGGGTATCCTGGTACGATCCTGTCGACGAGCGTGTTGTAAAAATCGCAGGAAGCCAGATAGTCGAAATATTCCTTTCCATATCCGAACGACCCCCCGTATCGGAGCAATGCGCGCTTCAGCAGGTCGCCGCTGCGGTCGTTGAGTTCCATCGCCATCACCATCAGCGGCGGGAGGGAGCGTCGCGCCCGTTCATAGAGCAGCACCGCAAGACGGGATGGGAAGTTATGTGGCGCCTTGGCGTTCCGGTCGAAGAAGATTCCAGCCTCCGTACTGTTCGAGACTATCAAGGATATTTCCCCGCAGCACCCGGCCCGCAAATATTCATCCATTCCAGCGATTGGGCTGACCGCGTTTTTGATCACCCCCACCGAGTCCAGCGTCTCGACGTATTCCGGCCCGTCGTAGCCGCGAAGCAATACATGATAGCCGAGGGCGCCGGCTATATCGTATACGGGTTCATCAGGAGTGAGCTGGACAAGCGTCACATCGTACTGTACTTTCGCGGCGTCGGATACCTTCTGGAGCATCCAGTCAAAAAAACACCGAAGGAAATTTCCCCCGCCGAATTGGAGAATTTTCACCGTTTTCAAAGCCGACGCGCCTTTTCCAGAAGTTCCATTCCGAAGTATCTCACGGCGTTGCCGAAACAGATGTCCTTCACGACGACGCCGATGAGCTGGAAATCATCCGGCAGTTCGCCCGCTTCCATTTCGGTTCCGAGCTTGGCGCAGAGCAACCTGCGGAAATATTCGTGCCGTGGATACGACAAGAAGCAGCGCGAATCGGTGAACATACCCACGAACCGCGAGAGCAGGCAGATGTTCGAGAGCGCCATGAGATGACGGTTTATGCCGTCTTTATGGTCGTTGAACCACCAGGCCGCGCCGAACTGTATTTTGCCGGGCGCGCGTCCGTCCATAAACGATCCGATGATGGAAGCGATCATGTCGCTGTCGCTGGGATTTAAAACGTAGACTATCGTGCGGGCCAAAGAATCTTCAGAATCCAGCCTGTCCAGGAGGGTGACCAAAGCGTCGCCTATCGCGAACCGTCCCATCGCGTCATAGCCTGTGTCGGGTCCTTGGAGCTTGAAGGCGCACGAGTTGTTGTTGCGCTTCGCTCCGAAGTGGAGCTGCTGCGTCCAATCAGCCCTGGCGTCCATTTTGAGCATTTCATAGAGCAGCGATGAACGGTATTGTTCCAGCTCATCGCCCAGCAAGGCTTCACCGGAACGCAGTTTCCTGAATGAAATCTCCACGGCCGAGTCAGCATAAGGCGCCGCGTAAGGCCTCTCGATACCATAGTCGGAGAGCTTGCAACCCCGGCTTTCGAAAAATCTGTGGCGTTTTTCCAGAGCTTCCAGCAGGTCGAAGTAAGAGGAAACGGCGTGATCTGACGCGGCCTCCAGCTTGTCCAGCCAAGCGTTCAGCGCCGCCGGGTCATTGCCAGTCAGCGCTTTGTCGGGCCGCCACGCCGGATACGCGCGGCATCCCCAGTCGGTTTCGGACAGGGCGACGTGACTCGCTAGGCCGTCAGTCGGGTCGTCGGTTGTGCAGACCACCGATACGTTGCTGCGCTCGATAATGGAACGCACGGAAAATTCCCGCCGCTTTAGTTTTTCGGAACAGTGGCTGTAAATTTTTGGGGCCGTCGCAGGAGAAAGAAGTTCGTTCACGCCGAAATAACGTTTCAATTCAAGGTGCGACCAATGATAGAGCGGGTTGCCGATTGTCTGGGGCATCACTTCCGCCCAGGCGGCAAACCGTTCGTAATCGGAGGCGGCCCGCGGAATGCCGGAGACGAGGCGCTCCGGCATTCCGCAGGCCCTCATGGCGCGCCACTTGTAATGGTCGCCGTACAGCCATACCTGCGTCAGGTTTTCGAAGTTAACGTCGTCTTCAATCTGTTTGACGGGCAAATGGGAATGGTAGTCGAATATCGGCTCCATTTTCGCGTACTCGTGAAAAAGCCTTTCGGCCGCGGGGTTCGGGAGCAGAAAATTTTCGTCCAAAAATGTTCTCATGAGCTGGCTCGCTCCTTATTTTAAAAGATTAAGCGTTAATAAAGCGGGTACGTTGTCCCTCGAACCACAGGCAAAACCTTGAGGCTCCGCCTCAAACTCCGCTGGGGAACCTGTTCCCCAGACCCCTTTATTTAATTTTTCTTTCACC
>JAISYN010000211.1 GCA_031269915.1 Synergistaceae bacterium | reverse complement strand
GTTTTGCGGCACTTGGCAAAAAAAATAAAGTTATCGGCGTGGGAGACGACGATGATCTCGAAACAAAAAAAAATCGGGTTGCTCAACTCGCAAACGATTCGCTCGAGATGCTTGGGCTACCCACAAGGGTAGGACAAGCAGATTCCGAAGTGATATCCGTCGATAAAAACTTCTATGGAGTCGCAGACGAAAAAACCTACGAATGCATTCGACTTCTGGCGCAAAAAGAAGGAATTGTCGTTGATCCAGTTTATGAAGGAAAAGCGCTCAGAGGCCTTATCGAACTTGCTCGGAATGGACGATTCGAAAAGGGCGCCAATATCCTATTGATGCACCTGGGCGGAACTCCCGCTGTGCACGCCTATGCAAATCAATTTGGAGACATCAAACTTTTAAATGTCAATCTCTAAGTCAGTAAAACCTCCAGTACAACGCCAATATGCCTTCCTCGCAGGCCGCGGCCACCGGTTCGCCGGGATCGTTCGCCTCGTTGCTCACTGCCCAGGGAAAAGCGCGCTCTAAAGTTGCGCGAACAAGCGGCCATTTGACGCCCGATACGCTCACTCCCCGGCATAGGTCGGTCGCCGGCAGCAGCGAAACGGCTTTGGGCAAGCCGGAAAACTCCAGCGCGGCCCAATCGCCGGGATACACGAAAACCACCCCCTCCGTTTCATCGATCATGCATCGGAAAAAATCGCCTCCGCTCGACGCGAGGGTGTAAAACGTGCTAGTTTGATGGTCGAAAGCGCCGCCGAAACAGCCGGAGACGATCAACGCGGGCGGGCGGAAGCGATCATCCCGTTCTATCTCGCCCTTGAAAAGGGACATGGCCAACTGAAAATCGGTTTTGTCCTTGTTCCTGTCATAAATATTTTCCTTCGCTCCCGCGGACGCGGCCCATTCCCAATCACCAGGAGGAGCGCTGTCTCTGTCTCCGACCAGAACAGAAGGAACGAGGCCGGCGGCTCGGCACGCCGACGCTCCGCTGTCGACCGCCCATACGCGCGCGGAATTCCGCAGCGCGAGTTCCGACGCCCACTCCGGCTCGGGAGGCCGTCCCCCAAGCAGGAAAAGCGTACTGCCGCCGGCAAAAAGCCCGCATGTCCGGCGCGAAAACCGGTAAAAAACCTCCACGTCCCGCGAGACCGCCATCCGCGCGGCGTTCATGCTCATTTCACAACTCCAAGCCTTTCCAGTATATCCTGGGCCCCATCCTCGTCGACCAGTATCTCCCTCGGTCGCGCACCGTCGGACGGGCCTATTATGCCGGCCGACTCCATCATATCCACAATACGGCCCGCCCTGGTAAAGCCTACGCGCAGCCTGCGCTGCAGACCGCTCGCCGACGCCATGCCGCTCGATATCACGACTTTTACGGCTTCTTCCAGCAGCGGGTCGTCGAAATTTCCGCCGCCGTCCTCAAAACCGGCGGGGGCGTCCCCCATATCCTCGATATCCGTGTACTCCGGCGCACCGAACATATTTACCAGATAGTCCAGCCAGCAGGCTATGGAACGTTCATCTATCCACGGGGACTGCACGCGCACCGGCTTGGGGTTTTGAGTGGACAGGAAAAGCATGTCGCCCTTGCCGAGAAGTTTTTCCGCTCCGCCCGAGTCGATTATAGTGCGCGAATCCATCATGGATGGCAGGGTAAACGCCACGCGGGCAGGAACGTTGGCTTTTATCAGCCCGGTAATCACGTTTACAGACGGGCGCTGCGTCGCCAGCATCAGATGTATTCCGGTGGCGCGGGCCATCTGCGCCAGGCGGCATATATATTCCTCGACCTCTTTAGCCGCCGTCATCATCAGGTCGGCCAGTTCGTCCACCACTATCACGATGTTCGGAAGCCGGTCCTTGGGAAGCACTATCTCGTTGTACGACATCAGGTTCCTGACGCGCGACATGGCGAAGAGCGAGTACCTGCGCTCCATCTCCCTGATGGCCCATCCCAGCACATGCACCGCTTTTTTGGGGTCGGTGACGGGCGGAGTCAGGATGTGAGGCAACTGCTCGTACACCGCCATCTCGACGCGTTTGGGATCGACAAGCACCATCTTGAGTTCGC
This sequence comes from Synergistaceae bacterium, assembly GCA_031269915.1. Classification (GTDB taxonomy): domain Bacteria; phylum Synergistota; class Synergistia; order Synergistales; family Synergistaceae; genus JAIRKI01. The sequence continues at coordinate 12,321 of JAISYN010000211.1, read as the reverse complement.
TGGGTTTGCGCATTGAACAGAGTCCGACGATACAGGCGTTCACAAACACGCTCTTTCCGGAACCTGTCGTGCCCGCCACGAGAAGGTGCGGCAGATCCTCGAGGCCTATGACGAGCGGATCGCCGTTTATAGTAACTCCCATGGGCAGCGGAAGCGTCCTGTCGGTATCCTGGTACGCGTCCTCCTCTATAATAGAGCGGAGGGTTATTCCCCTGCGTTTCGGGTTGGGTATCTCTATCCCCACGAAGGGATGGCCGGGTATGGGCGCTTCGACCCTGAGGCTCGCCACCGCGAGGACCATAGAGAGATCGTTGGCAAGAGCCACTATCTTGTTCACTTTGACGCCGGGAAGCGGCTGGACGCGGAACTGGATCACGGTAGGGCCTATCAGGATATCCGCCAGTTCGGCTTCAACGCCGAACTGAGCCAGAGACGCAATTATACGCTCGCCCCACGGGCGGGCCATTTCCTCGGTAATGCCGCTGTTATCCTCGTCGACGCGCCCGTATACCTCGAAAGGCGGCGGAAATTGCCCCGGACGAGCCCTGCCGTCGCCCGGATCCAAGCTGTCCACGGTTTCCACGTCAACCGGCGACGGAAGCTCCATATCGTTTTCATCACCGTTTTCATCACCGTTTTCATCGCCCGAATCGCCGGATTCCTCCCAGGCGACAGATTCCTCGGCCGTCTCGTCCAATTCCTCATTTTTTTCCGATGATTCCTCGGGCTCTGCGTCCGGTTCGCTTTCGGCGGCATTTTCGCCGCCGTCGGGCATATCGTGTTTTCCGCGCCTGTCGAAGACGCCGGACAGCTTCTCGGCCAGACAGCGGTAAGCCGACTGAAATGGGGCTGTAAAACCGAAGAAGTAGAGCGTGAACGATATCGCCGTCATACCTATCAGGATCGTGCCGAGCGGGCCGATATTCGTGAAAAGCCATTCGGCGGCAAAGAGCCCGGCTTTGCCGGCCTCCAGCATCGAGCCGGCCTTCGGCCTGAATATGGGAGGCGGCATCTGCATGAGGCCCAGCGTCAGCATTATGCAAAAATAAAGCAGAATCACTCCTGCGGTCTGGTTTACAGGATGCGGGATCCTTCTGCCGAAAATAATCGACATGCATATATAAAGCGCGAACAAAAGCGCGATGAGTATTCCGCCTCCGGCCGCGCCTATCATCCGCTCGCGCAGTATTCTCCCGAAATGGCCGGTGAAATCCGAAATCAAACTGGCTATCACAAAGACGTCCGCCACGAATAAAATGATAACGGTGATGGAAAGACATATCGCGAGATGCTCCGACAATCCCGTTATCCTCTCGGCCCATCTCTTGAAAAAATTCCCGCGGGCCCGGGGTTTTTTCATACTGTTTTTAACAGGCGGTTTCGCGGTTCTGTCGGGTTTAGCGGGCATTTGCCGTGTCGGAGCCTCCCACCGTGAGATTTTTTATCAACAGCGACGGCTGACCGTCCGTGACGGGCACTCCCTGCCCGGATTTGCCGCAGGTCCCCGGATCGAGCGTCAGCTCACGCCCAACCGCCTCGATGTTCCACAACGCCTTCGGGCCGTTGCCCTCCAGCGTGGCGCCTTTTACCAGGGGCCCTATTTCACCGTCCTTCACAAGATAGCCCTCCGTCACCTGGAATACGAAATCTCCCGACGTCGGGTTTACCTCCCCCCCTCCCATTTTTTTCACCAGAAGGCCGCTTTCCATGCCGCCCAGCATGGCGTCGAAGGAGCTGTCGCCGGGAGCGACGAAAGTGTTGCTCATTCGCGGAATCGGCAGGTCGGCGTACGACTGTCTCCGCCCGTTTCCGGTTATCGGCAGCCCGCACTGGCGGGCCGACAGTATATCGGTCATGTAACATTCCAGAATGCCGTTTTTGACAAGCACATTGCGCGCTCCCGGAGACCCTTCGTCGTCGTAGGCGTAGGAACCCCACCTGCCCGGCATGGTCGCGTCGTCGATTATCGTTACCTTCTCACAAGCCACCGGAGCGCCCAGTTTGTCTCGAAAGGCCGAATAATCCTTCTGTACTATGTCGGCCTCCAGCCCGTGGCCGCACGCCTCGTGAATCATGGCTCCTCCCGCGCCGCCGTCGAGAAGAACCGTCATCGTTCCCGCCGGGCACGGTATTGCGTCCAGAAGTTTGAGCCCTCGCGCGAGGGCGATCCTGGCTATACATTCGGGAGTTTTCGTCTCTCCGCCGTCCGCACAGGTCCAGAAATCCTCCGCGCCCAGCTTGAGCGAACGCGATTCGTACCCCGTCTCGACGGTTCCGTCTTTTTCGAGGACGAGCGAGACGCGGAATGACGTATAAACATGTTCGTCCCTGGAGAGCGAACCGTCGCGGCGCACTATCAGTACCGATTTGCGCGAGGTACTGTACCCAAACGCCGCCTGTTTCAGATATTCGCACTCCGACCGCAGCGCGCGGTCGAGATCGTTCAGAAAACCGGCGTCCAGGGATGGCAGAACCAGTTCCTCATCCGGCATGAGGTCGCCCTCAGCCCCGCAGGGCGGGAGAGACACGCCTGACATTTCGGCCGCTCTCTCCATGGCGGATTTGGCGTCGGACATTTTGGTCCCCATAGTATAGGCATAAACCGAATTATCGCCGATTATGAGACGAACGCCCAGACCGTCGCCCTGGGAGGACGACAGCGTGTCCATTCTGCCGTCGTCGAATCTGACATAGTGCGACACCCTTTTGGAAGCGTAGAGATCCGCGTAATTCGCTCCTTTTATACCAGAAATTATCTCCCTTATATCGGACAGTTCCATCCTATTTATCCTCCATTGAAAAAACTCCGAGGCGCTCGATCTCTATACCTTCCGATTCGAAGGCTGAAATTATTTTCTCCGTTTCGGAGGCGTAATCCTCCGGACACAAGACGGAGACCATTCCCTCTTCGATGTCGTTGCGCAGGAAAGCCACGCCCCCGTAACCGTCTATGGTCCAGCTCATGTAGCATATCTCCTCCTTGGGAACCTTGAGCGCATACCTCAATAAGTTGGTCATATGCCGCAAATTTACCTCCGGATTTATTTTTTCTGAGCATCCAGATGTTCTTTATATGTGCGAGTGAACACGTGGCTCCCGTCTTCTCTCGCGAAGAAAAAGAGCATGTCGGTATCCTCCGGTCTGAGCGCCGCGTTCCAGGAAATCTCGGAAGGCGTCCCTATATTCTCGGGAGGCAGCCCCTTGTGAATGTACGTGTTAAATGGAGAATCGACCTTGACGTCATTATAACTCACTGAAGATATCCTGACGCCGCGCAGACGCCACGCGTGAACCACGGTAGCGCATGACTGGAGCGGCATGCCGATATTGAGCCTGTTTTTGAACACCCCGGCTATTATTGGGCGATCCGAGTCTATCAGCGCCTCTTTTTGCACTACGGAAGCCAATATGCCCAGTGACGCGATATCGGCGCTCGTAGTTTCATCGGAGATGAGCGCGCCGTGCTGTTTCCACCACATGCCGGACGCCGCCGCCACCAGCCTGTCTGCGCGATTGTCGCCGGAAATGACCGCATAGGTCTCAGGAGCCAGAAGCGTCATCCTGTCCCTGTCTTTTTCAGGAAGCAGGCCTCTCATGGGCTCTGGGAAATTTTCGTCGCGCGCCAGCGCCATCGCGAGCAATTCCGCGCCGTTTGCTCCCAGCGGAGAAGATATGTCCTCGAAGAGCGCGCCCGGCAATATGGTAACGCGCGGAACTTCCGGCTTCACCGACGCCAGTTGGGAGGCGACCTCCTTCGGCCGGCCCGCCGTCACCCGATACATGCCGGGCAGAAGTTTTTTATCGATGCCGCCCCTCGTCATCCATCTCGCAAGCTCGCGGCCATTCGTGACCGCTCCCGCGCGCTCAAACTCCGCAGCGGCTTCACCGGCGCTCTGTCCCTCCGAGACTGTTACTTCCACGGTCTCGCCGTAACGTTCCGGCATCAGCATACGCTCATGTTCAATATATATCGCCGCCGCTCCAAAAGCGATCGCGGCCGCGAGAAGCAATAACCCGCACACTGTTTTCAAAATACGATTCCCCTCGCCGATAAATTATAACCACCGGCTCAATTTACAACGGCATTATATCAAACCTGTTTTAACTGTCGATGACCGTGCTGATGCGGCTACCACGTTCTGGGAATAAATCCCTCCGGGACGTCGATCTTAACCGTGTCGCCGGTCTGCGTGACGACGTACATACCCTCTCTGATGGCGGCGGTTTTAATGGAGTCAGGCATGATTGCTCCGGCGAGGGCGCCGTGGATTTTCCGCTTGTCGTTTTTCCTGTCTCTGTTGAGGCGAAGTATCCGCAAGCGCCGCACGTGGTCTTCCACGTCGTCATAGGACGGCTTCGAGTTTACCTCCACGCCGATGATGGATTCCCCATTTTCCAAGAGGATGTCGAATTCGGCGATTTTTTGCCCTCCGCTTTCGTCGTAAATGACCTGGCGCAGCCCGGAAATATCATCGAAGTGAAAGCCAAGGGCGTTGAACTTCTTTACGATATTGGGCGCAATCAAATGTTCGGCCAGTTCTCCGAAACGATTGCCCAACTTCCCAATTTGCTTGTCGGTTTCCTTGATATGCCGGGCAACCTCACGTATCTGCCGGTCGGTCTCTTCGCTCAATTTCCGTATCTGCCGGTCGGTCTCTTCGCTTGATTCCCGCATACGCCGGTCCGATTCCTGGAACATCGCCCATACTTTCTCGAACGTCAAGCCCATTTCCGGTTCGCGCGTTTCCATTGACGCCGCCATTGCGTCTCACCCCTAATTCCGAAAATCTTCGCCTTTATTCTACCATCGTGCCGGGATAAACGCCAATGCGCCGGAGACCGCCTATTGACGCCGAACACCGACAACGGCATCCCGAACGCGATCGCGGCGATGCAGGGCGCGACCCTGGTAAACGATATCGAGATGGAGAAAGTTGGCGATAATCAGTCAGCGCTCACTCTGAAGGACTTCCTCGTCAATCATACCACGACATAGAGTTCGTTGCTAAGAGCAGTCAGTCTGCGCGCTCCCGTTTTGGTCACGAGATAGTCGTCCTCCACTCTCATTCCGCCCCAGCCCGGCTTGTAAAATCCCGGTTCCAGCGTTATCGTGTCGCCTTCGGCAAGTATAGCGCCTGAAAATTGATTTATCGGCGGCATTTCATGAACAGCAATGCCTATGCCGTGTCCGACTCCATGCGTGAAGCAATCCCCCAGGCCCGCGCTCCTTATGACTCCGCGCGCGGCGAGGTCTATCTCCACGGCGGCCCGGCCCGGAGCGATTATGTCCGCGGCCTCCTCGACGGACCAGAGCAGCAGGGAATACAACCTCAGCGTCTCCCTGGTGGGCTCCCCGATCGAGAACATCCTCGTCATGTCGCAGACATATCCCCGTTTCCTGACACAAAAATCCGCTATTACCAAATCTCCCCACTCGAACTTTTTTTCAGTGGGGACGGAGTGCGGCATGGACGTTCTCACTCCGCTTGCCACCATAACGGGCGCGGCGTACGAAAAATCCCCGCCGCCCGCCCGCGCGGCGTATTCGAGCATTGCCGCGAATTCGCGCTCGGACGCGCCGGCTGACACATCTTTTACGGCGTACTGGAAAGCCTTCTCCGCGATGCCGGCCGCGTCCATTATACAGCTTATCTCGGCGTCGCTTTTGCGGCGGCGCATATTCAGCAGTACATTTGAAAAATCGGTCAGTTCCGCGCCTCCCAATACCGCGCGCAGTTCCCGATATGTTCCGTAAGTCAGCCGAACGCCCCCGAAGGCTATTCTTTCCAAATTCATCGCGGCGACGTGCTCAGCGGCGGCTCGCAAAGGAGCGCGTCGGCGTTCCGCGGCGCAATGAACCAAGCCGCAGGCGCATGTCTCTTCCGCCATCGCGACATATCTCGAATCAATGAAGAGGCTCGCTTCGCCGGGCGTTATCACCAGGGCTCCTGACGACCCCGAAAAACCCGACAGGTAATAGACGTCCTCCCATCCGATCCCTTCATGACATGCCACTATGAGCGCCGACGCCGAAAATTCATCGGCGCTCGACATGACGGAGCGCACATTTTTTATTCGGGTCTCAAATTCACGCTCCAAAGCGGTTATCGACGAGGCCGTTTCAAAAGCGCCCACAATTCTTCGCGCGGCGGCCCGCTCTCCGGCGAGTACTGACGTTCACGGACGCGCCCCACCCGAGTCAGGGCAACGCGCGAACCGTCGAAAATTTCTTCGGCGAGTTTCGTTTTATCCTCGCCGATCACCGCGAGCATACCGCCGGAAGCGACAAGGCTTTTCGGATCGAAGCCGAGGGCGCGCGCGGCCCGCGATGTGTATTCGTGAATCGGTACCGCGTCCTCGTCGATGTCGGCGGACAGTCCGGATAACCTGCATATTTCGGACAGTCCTCCCCGAAACCCGCCCTCCGTCGGATCGTGCATGAAAGAAGCGCATTTCCTCAACAGCCGCGATTCCTCCAGCACCGACGTCTCATCCATCCATCCCGCGACGGACGCTATCTCATCTTCGCTCAATATTCCACGGAGCAAGTCCGGCCTGTCCAACGCCAAAATCGCCATGCCCTCTATGCCGATGTGCCCGGTGACATAAATACCGTCGCCTGAACGTATGTCTCGGGCGCTGAACAGCCGTTCGGCCGTTCCAATGAGCGCGGCCGACAGGACCGGACGATCGTACATGTCGTTGAATTCCGTGTGGCCGCCCACTATTGCGATACCGTTCCTGAGACATTCCTCATGTATCTCTCTCATTATCGACGAAACGAACTCCTCGCCCATGGATGGAGGGGAGATTATCGTCACGGCTATATACGCCGGCTCCCCTCCCTTTGACGCTATATCGTTGACGTTGACGCGCACCAGCAATTTGCCGGCGCCCTTCGCCGCGCCGACTACAGGGTCGCTCGCGAAGACGAGGAACTTCCCGGCGGTCCATCGAATGACAGCCGCGTCCTCTCCGACGGCAGGCCCTATCAATACTTCCGGCCTCGGAGCCCCCAAAGCGCCGAACACGGAACGGGCGAGCGCCTCCGCGGACAGCTTGCCCGACGGATTCTCAGTCTCGCCGCTCATAAGCCTTATCCGTCCCGCCGGGCCGTCTCATGCTGTATACGCACCCGCAATAATTCTGTCTGTACAAACCCATCTTCACGCTCCTTGCCGCCGACAGTCCGAAACCGCCGTTTTTTCTCCATACGCGGCATATCCATTCCACTCCGGCGGCGCGGGCCCTGCCGGCGCCAATCGCGTTTATTCTGCCGGGGTTTTTGTGGGGGCTTATCGAAAGAGTCGTGCACAGGCAATCGTATCCGTTCGCGCGAGCGTATTCCGCCGCCGCCCCCAGTTGAACGCCTACGCAGATCGAACACCTTTCCCCGCCCTCCGGTTCAGAAGCGGCCTCCCTCGTCATGTCCAGCCACGAATCCGGTTCGTAAGGAACGATCGTCGCTTCGCTCCCCATCAGGAGGGCAAGGCGTTTCACCGCATCCATCCTCCTCTCCCACTCGTCCGCGGGATGTATATTGCCGCCGTAAAAAAAGCCTTTCACGTCAAATCCATCTTCCGCTAGGGCGGGCCATGGAACCGTGGCATCCGGAGCGCAGCAAACGTGAAGGAGGAGGCGTCTTCTCATCTGTCAGGAGCGGCGTCCGGGCCTCCGCCGTCCGGGCTTCCCTCACACGCGGCGCCGGGCAGAGGGCGGGCTTTCGCGGCAAAGATCAAAAAACCGGTGTGCGCGGTCATAATGTCGTCCGGGCGCAATCGATTGGGATCGGTCTTGTAATACCTCATCAAAAGTTCCAAAACCTGAATATCCGCGAATTTCCACTCGTTAAGCGCCACCAGAGCGCGCTCTATCTGATTGAAAGTGGGAACGAGCAATCCCAGCCGGCAGCCCCACGCGAGAGTCTCATGGGCGGCGCCTATGTAGTCCCACGGATTACGCACGTCCAGAAACACCGCGTCCGCTCCTCGTTCGTCGAAGCCGTCCCCGGCGTCCCTCACCTTAAACTCTATCCTGTCCGCGACACCCCATCTCTCGGCGTTGCCGCGGGCGAGATTGGAAAACTCCTCCCGCCTGTCGTAGGTGACGACCTTCCCGGTATCGCCGGCAAAGTGGGCAAAAACCGCGGTCAGTCCGCCGGAACCCGTTCCGCATTCCACCACGGTCGCCCCGGGCCCAAAATTCAAGTGCTGTATTATGAAACCGCTGTCCTTCGGAAATATCACCTGAGTCTGACGTTTTATCCTTCGGGTGTATTCGCCCACGGTCGGACGCAGTATGAAAAAGGGCGAATTTTTATTGGTATTTATGACGTCTCCGTACTCCATGCCCATCATGTCGTCGTGCTTAATCTGTCCCAGATGGCTGCCCTGGACGGAATTCGGAGAGAGCCTTATCAGAAAGCTGTCCCCCTTAGCCGGAGACCAGAGAAAAACCAGATCGCCCGCGGCAAGCATCTACAGCAGGGACTCCACTGCCGCCGCTATCCCTCGGGGCGAAAAACCCATCCTCTCTATGACTTCGGCCGACGCTCCCGATTCCCCATAACGAGTGACCCCAAGATTCTTCATCTTCACCGAAACTCCCGCGCGGGCGATATGAAGCGCGGCTATCGATCCGAGGCCCGTGTCCGCGTGGTGATCCTCGCAGGTAACAAGAGGTTTGCCCCCTATGAGAGAAATCAATCTGCCGCCGTCCATGCCCAGCGGCGAGGACGAATGAAGCACTTGAACGCCGATCCCTTTGGCTGACAGCGCCTCGGCCGCCCGAACGGCGGAAACCGCCAGATGTCCCATCGCCAATATGGCGGCGTCGGCCCCCTCTCTGATGACGTCTATTTCGCCGTACTTGTATACATACTTCTCATCGAAGAAAGGAGCGCCGTCGTCTTTCAGCAACACGGGCAGCACGCTTCGCCCAACGGCGAGACAGACGTTGGAAGGCTCCGAGAGCATCCATCTGGCGGCCCTGTCGGTCTGATTCGGATCGGCTGGGACTACGACCTTCCACCCGAAAGCGTTGCGGAGAAGCCCGAGATAATCTATGCACTGGTGGGTTACGCCATCTTCGCCGACATCGAGGCCCACGTGGGTGAGAACCAGCTTGAGCTGTGCGTGATTTATGTCGTTGAGCCTCTGCTGGTTATACGCCTCATCGGCTCCGAACACGCCGAAATCGGCCCACACCGCCACGACCCCGGCAACCGACGCCGCTCCGGCGGCCGTCGCGGCGCAATGTTCCTGAATACCGCACTGAACGAAACGGGACGGTACTTTTTTGAGGAAGATGTCGGTCTTCACGGAGGACGCGAGATCACAGTCGAACACCGCTATCGGAGTGCTGCCCGGCATATCGGAATTTTTCGAGGCGACGTCGCCGAGAGCGGCGCCGAACGCTCCCCTGTTGTCTTTCTTGTCGGACGCGGTGTAGACGACAGGCGTCCCGGCGTTAAGCGACGGAATGAAACGGCCGGCCCCGCGCCCTCTGGGCAGTTCGCCCTTTCGGAGAACCCTCAACGCGTCCATTTCGGACGTATCCCCGCCAAGTTCCTCTATCGCTCTTGTCAGCAGGTCGCCGGACGGAACCTTGCCGTGGTATTCATGAGTTCCCTCCATAAACGACACGCCTTTGCCCATCAGCGTGTGGCAAAACACCACGGCGGGCTTAGGAGAAGCGATCGCTCTTTTCAACGCGGCGTAAAGAGCCTTATAGTCATGTCCGTCGCTTTCCAGCGCTTCCCATCCGTCCGCCTCCCACAGAGCGCGCAGGTTTACGGGCATTACATCCTCGACGGAACCCGATATCTGTATATGGTTATAATCTATCAAAGCCGTGAGACCGGACAGCCGTTCCTTGACCGCCACGCGGCGGGCCTCGGCGTTCTGTCCCTTTGGCTGTTCCCCGTCGCCCATCGCCACGAACACTCTGGAATCCCTTCCGCACATCCTGTCCGCTATGGCGAAACCGACTCCGGCCGACAGGCCCTGCCCCAGGTTGCCAGTTCCCCAGTCGACGCCGGGACCCGAACGTTCGACGTGCCCCTGATACGCGCTTCCGGCACGGCGGAAATTCGCGATTGCCTCGTTTCTGTCGATGAAGCCCCATTCTGCGAGCGCTCCGTACACGCCGGGCGAAGTATGCCCATGACTGATCACTACGCGGTCGCGGATCATTTCGTCGCAATTCTCCGGGGTGAGATTCGCGGCGGCCATCAGCATGACGTACATATCCATGCTGGACAGGGAGCCTCCCGGATGTCCGCTCGACGCTACGGCGGTCATCAGCACCGCGTTGAGCCTGCTTCTTCTCGCGATATCCCTCAACAGAAAATCCTGTTCGTCCGTCAGCCCGCCGGCTGAAAAATTCCGCAATGCCGCAAGCGCCTCCGGTATCCTCGCGTTTCTTTTATCCTCGCTCAAACTCATCGGTCCCCTTCCAAATAGCTGACGTTAATATTTATCACTCATTTGCCGGGAATATTTTAACACTACCCGGCCATTACTGAAAAATCGAAGGAATCGCTCGGGAAGAAAACGCCCTGCCTGCGGCAGGTTTATGCGCGCCAAGCGAAAAATTTGTACTTCATCGAATATTATCAGCGTTTCTCGTTGATAGAACGTCACGCCGTAGTATATTGAGAGATAGCGGAAGGACGTGTCGAGATCGTCGCGTATGGTTTCAAAAATCGCTTTGACGTCGTTTGGTACAACGGGAAATTAGTTTTGAAATCGGCTCCCGGCGGAACCGGGAGCCGATGAAAGAATCCGCACAGCGGCGTTATTTCTTGTAGGTGAAATATCGCGTCTGTCCTTCGCGCACCACAAGAACGACTATCGTTTTGGCGTCGCCTCGCAGCGCCCGCTCCCAATCCGAAACGGTTTCGATCTTGCGGCGGTTCACTTCGAGAACCTGGTCCCCTTCTCTCAGGCCCATATCGCCGGCAATCGACCCGCGTTCCACGTCGACTATCACCAATCCTTTGTCAGACGAAAGGTTATAGCTCTCTTTCAGTCTCGGCGTTATGGCGCTCACAGTCGCTCCTACGCGGGTCGACTCACGATCGTCGCCGCGCCTCTCCCTGCTTTCTCTTGAGGGGCGGCGCGGGTTATTTTCATCGGAGAGCGTTCCCAATTCCACTTTGACGGACTGCTTCCGAGAATCGCGATACACGTCGACGGAAACGGTGTCTCCGGAGAATTTGTTGCGTATGTAAAGGACGACGTCCTGACCTTTCTTCATCTCTTTGCCGTCGATTGCCACTATGGCGTCGCCCCGTTTCAAACCGGCCCTGTCGGCGGGAGAATCGGATACGACATCCGCTATGACCACGCCGTTTTCAACGGGAACTTTGTACGCTTCAGCGAATCCCGGAGTGAGGTCTTGCAGCACAATACCCAGCCACCCTCTTTTTACCTCGCCGGTTTCGATGAGTTCGCTCATTATTTGCTTTGCCATGTTGACCGGCACAGCGAACCCTATCCCTTGGGCGTATGGAACGATAGCCGTGTTGATCCCGACGACTTCGCCCCTGAGATTTATGAGCGGGCCACCGCTGTTTCCGGGATTGATTGCGGCATCGGTCTGCATGAAACCCTGAAAATTGATGTCGGCGGCCTGAAGCGTGCGGTTTTTGGCCGAAATGATACCGACAGTGACGGTGTTTTCAAAACCGTGGGGATTGCCTATGGCGACCACCCATTCTCCCACTTCCGCCGCGTCCGAGTCGCCAAGCGGCAGACTTGGAAGATTTTTCTCCTTCACCTTGATAACCGCGAGGTCGAATGTGGAATCCCTGCCTATCAGATCGGCATCGAGAGTACGTCCGTCCATCAGCGTGACGGTTATCTTGTCGGCGTCGCCGGCGACGTGATTGTTGGTGAGTATGTATCCTTCATCCCCGTCCACAATGAGGCCGGAGCCCTTGCCCCGCATCGGTACCGAGCGCCTGTAATTGTCGAACTCCCTGCCGAAAAACTCCCTGAAAAACGGATCGTCCGCAAACGGATGGGGGTTCCGCGTGACTATAGTCTCCGTGTCGATATTGACGACGGCAGGCGAGCATTCCTTCACTATTTTCACTATCGGATTGTCGGCGTATACATCCGCTGCCGCAAAAGCGCCTGATGTGAACAGTACGGTTAATACCGTCACAACGAATCCTGAAATGACTTTCCTGTACCCTTTCAAACCTATCACCTCCATAAATTTTACCCGCTGACTAACTATTATAGAGCCCCATGCTTTCGTATCAATATCGTAAATATCCAATTGTGCATATGGTGATATACGGGGGATACGACG
>JAISYN010000157.1 GCA_031269915.1 Synergistaceae bacterium | reverse complement strand
CGCCTGGGTCAAACCCGGCTATATCCGTGAAGAAAAAGAGAAAGTAGATGTAAAAGAGATTGTACGGGAAAAAATCCGGAAACCCTCCTACAGCGTAGGCGAGGTTCGTCGAAAACGGTACTTTCCCGGCCGGAGCGCGGGCGGTTTCTCCTGATTTGTCAGACATCGTTCTCGCACACCGGTCCCAAGTGAATTTTGTTTCGAAATGATATGATGAACTGAACAAACTGTCAAGCAACCGCCCTCCGCCCAGGACCGCAAGTCCAGAACATCGGGCGCAGTCTTAAAACAGAACAAGTACAGTGCCGGAAGTCAAAATCCCTATGCCGGCAAATGCCCTCAATGTGATCGGTTCTTTCAGGACGAGCCGGGCCAGTAATACCGTCATTATCGCGGAGAGTTTGTCCAAGGGGGCCACTATGCTCGCTTCTCCCATTCTGAGGGCGTTGAAGTAGCAAAGCCACGCCAGAGCGGTCATCAGCGCGGAGAGGCAGATGTAAAAGACGTCCCTCCCTCTGACTGTCCCAAACCTCCCGCAGCTGCCTGTCACGCGCAGCATAATCCCGGCAAAAACCAGCATCACCGCGGTTCTTACCGCGGCGGCCAGGCTGGCGTCGACGCCTTCCAAACCGACTTTCGCGAAAATGGAGGTGAGGGCCGCGAAGAAGGCCGATACGGCGGCGTAAAGGAGACAGAGCCGCTTCGCGCGGGCCCCCTCAGCGCCCATGCCGCGCGGGGAGATTCCCTCAAGCACGCCTCCGCCGACCGGACTTTCCGCGAGCATCAGGTAAGCGCCGAGCGCGATCAGCAGCATCCCGGAGAGTTTAAACGGGGTGACGCTCTCGCCGAGAAACGTCATGCCTATGATCATGGTCATCAGCACGCTGGACTTGTCAAGCGCGGTGACGTGCCTGACAAGCCCCAGCGACAGCGCCTTGTAATAGCACATCCAGGACGCGCCCGCCGCGCATCCAGACATCAGGAGAAAGAGCAGGCTCCGTGCGTCGATATGGGATATACATTCGTGCTCGCCCGAAACGAAGACGAACGCCCAGACATAGACCAGCACGACGCAGGTCCTGAGGAACACCGCTATATTGCTGTCGATGCCCGACAGGCCCTTCTTGCCCAATACGGCGGTCATCGCCGAAAAAACGGCGGAGAGAAGGGCCAGAACGATATATGCGCTCATTCGAGTTTATTTATATATTGTTCGATGTCCTCTATCATCCTCCGGGCGGCCGAGAATCCGCCCGTCATCGTGTACCAGGCGTCGCCCGTGAGCACGTAGATGTCGCCGTTCTGCGACGCTTTTGTCCGGCGGATTATCGGGTCGTTTCTGAATACGCCGGCGCCCGCCCCGGAACCCACCGTCGCGCTTCTGTCAAGGAGAAAAATGACGTCGGGGTTCTTCTCGAGGACATACTCGGCGCGGACGTCGAAGCCGTGCTGATTGGTCCAGGACACCGCGTTTTCGTCGGCGGGAGAAAAGCCGAAATCCTCGTAGATCATGTCGAAGCGGCTTTTTGGATTGAACACGGCGAGCGTCTTCTGGTCAACCATCATGCAGAACAGCGCTTTTTTACCGGAAGCCCGCGCCTTTGCCCTTATACCCGCGATGGAGTTTTCGATCTCGTCCAAGCTGCCCGCGAGATCGCCGGCAATTGCCGGAAAAACGGCTGACAGCGCGGAAACGTTGTTCTTTATGTCCTCTGTCAGGCGCGAATCGGAGGAATTCATGGCCAGCTTGAGGAAAGCCGCGGCGGGATAACGGCCGAGGGTGTCCGATCTGTACTTCGCCGCGTCATCGGGAAGAAGCCTGGCCCCCGACGCATCCATGCCGAAGGACCGCCCCCCCAGTATCACGAGTTCCGGTTTCAGGAGGTCGAGGACGTCCCAGTCCACATAGAACAGAGTCCCGCCGGTGACGGCCCTGTCGCTTCCCAGGTTTTTATAGTACGCGAGATCTGCCGGCAGAGTGTCCTTCGAGGGGACTATCAGGCGCTCTATGCCTGTCTTTTCAAAACCTGTGTTATGCAGGATGTCCAGCACGGCGTAGTCATAGATCGCGGCGATTTTCGGATTTTGGGGAACCGTGACTTCGTTCCCGTCGGAATCTCTCACAGTGACGTAAACAGGTCCGTCTCCGGACGTATCCGCCGCTTCCGCCCGGGAGGGGGCCGGACAGATGGCTTGCAAGACGAGAACTGACATCAGAAGGGACATGATAATTTTTTTCATCGCATTGCCTCCTCATAATATTTAATAAACTGACGCCTCCGCCTGACGGCAGGCGCGGGAGCGGCGGCGGTTTTTACCCGGCGCGCGCGTCAGGTATACATGCAGACCGGCGAGCCGCCGTCGCTGATTATGCGGAAATCGTGGTCGAACACATAGTCCAGCACCTCCTTTGATATCATTTCCCGGGGGGGACCTTCTCTTACGATGCGTCCGTCCTTCATAGCGGCGATATGATCAGCGAAGGCAGCCGCGAAGTTCAAATCATGCAGGACCACGATGACGCTCTTGCCCAATTCGGCCGCCAGTTTTTTTATTATCCTCATCATCTCGGCCGAGTATTTTATGTCCAGGCTGCTGAGAGGCTCGTCGAAGAACACGTAATGCGTGTCCTGCGCCAGTATCATGGCTATAAACGCCCTCTGGCGCTGTCCTCCGGAGAGCTGGTCGATATACCTGCCGCGAAGGTCGGCGACCCGCATATATTCCATCGCTTCCTCGGCCTTCGCCCTGTCCGTCTCCGACAGCCTGCCCGCGCAGTGGGGAAAGCGTCCGAACTCGACCAGATCGTTCACGGTGACGCGTATGCTGATGTGATGCGTCTGCTTCAAAACGGCGATCTTTTTCGCCGCGTCCCTTCTGTCAATACCGCCGAGCTCGACCCCGTCGAGAAGCACATGCCCGGACGACGGCGGGATGAGGTTCGACATCACCCCTACCAGCGTGGATTTGCCGGCGCCGTTTGCCCCGATCAGAGCAGTGACGGCGCCCTCTCTGACGGTCATATCTATGCCGCGGAGCACCTCTGGTCCGCGCCTGCCGTAAGTCTGGCGGAGATCTTTCACCTCAAGCATACAAGACTCGATTCTCCTTCAGGATGAGAAAGAACATGTAGGAACACCCTATCATATCGATCACCGCCGTCACCGGAACGGCCCCCTCGAGAAGCTCCACGGCGGACTGGCCCGAAATGAGCACGAGAGCCGAGATCATGGACGAACCGATGAAAAGATGCAGATGCCTGTGAGTGCGGAATATCTCGCGGGCTATGTTCACTCCCAGCAGTCCCAGGAAGGTCAGAGACCCTATGAGGGCCGTGGTGACAGACATGCCCGCCGCTATCAGCATCAGATTTATATTTATCTCTCGATCGTAGTGCACCCCCAGGGATTTCGCCGTGTCCCGCCCGAGGGACATCACGTCGTATACGCGGCGCCGGGCGGCCATAGCCGCGGCAATCAGCGCCATCAATGGAACGGCGTGACGGACGATGCCGGCGTTCATGCCGTTCACGGTGACATTGGACGCCGCCTGCACCTGATAATAGTCGTCCGCGCTCATGATCACCTGCAGATACGCGGAGCCGTTTCTCAATACTCCCGAGATCACAAGGCCGAACATCAGCAGAAAGACCAGATTATTCCGGCTTTTTCTCAGGATGAATCCGTACATGGCCGCGGAGACCAGTATCATGACGCAGGACGAAATCGCGTAGTTCAGGTATGGGTTCGCGAACGCGGCGGAGGAAGATCCGAACGCAAAGACCAGGAACGTCTGGGTCCCGACGAACAGCGAGTCGAAACCTATGATGGACGGAGTGAGGACTCTCGTCTCGGTCATCGTCTGGAAAACGAGGCTCATCATCGATATCATGACCGAAGCGGCGGCCATCCCGGCAAGGGCCGGAAGCGCCCTCCCCATAATCCCGCAGAACGCCTCGCCGGTCATCTCGACGCCTAGCCTGGACGACTTGGCGTAAGTCCGCGAATAGACGTAAAGAACCGACGAAGCGGCAATCAAAAGGGCGATCAGGGCAAACAGGGCGGCGCGCCTGTCAGCGCGCGCGCCCGCTGTTTTTCCAGCCATACAGTTCACCGATGAGATACGCCGTGAAGATGACGCCCCCCGCGACGCTTATCGTCAGACTGACGCTCATCTCGAAAGGATAAATGACCAGCCTGCCCGCGATATCGCAGATCAGGACGAAATCGGCCCCGAAGATCATCATGTCCGTTATGGACCGTTTCAGATTGTCCCCGTAAAACGCGGCCGCCATATTTGGTATTATGAGCCCCACGAAGGGCAGAGGCCCCACCGAGACGAAGGTGGCGGCGGTAATCAACGCGACGGTAACCAGTCCGGAAAATACCACCCTGCCGTAATCCAGCCCCAGGTTTTTCGAAAAGTCCTCCCCCATCCCGATTATGCTGAATTTGACCGAATAAAGCACGGCAAACACGAGAGGGACCACGACTATATACACGGCGGCGAATCCCCCTATGCGGGCAAAACTTCCGAGCCCGAGGGAGGTCATCATCTGCATGGCCTCGAATCTGTAAGCGAGTACACTTGTGACGGACGACAGCAGGCCGCCGTACATCATGCCTATCAGCGGTATGTAGACGGTCTCCCGTATCGCGAGCCTTGTCACGACCGACGTGAAAAGCATAGTGGATACGAGCGCGAAGGCAAAGGCGAACAGGGTCTGTATAATGCCGGGCTGCCGGCTGAAACATATAAACGATATCAGAAGGCCGAGAGCCGCCGCGTCAGTGGTCCCGCTCGTGGATGGAGACATGAACTTATTTCGGCATATAGCCTGCATGATCATTCCGGCGACGCTGAGCCCCGCGGCCGACAGTACGACCGCCGCGGTGCGCGGCAGCCTGCTGTGCCGCAGGACGCTCATCGCGGTTTCTCCGCCTCGCAGCATCTCTCGCAGATTCACGCTGTTCAGCGAGCCAATGGTCAGAGAGGCGAAAAACAGTATGACGAATAAAACTGACGCGGCCAGCCGTTTCCAATACCTGACGAAAAAATTCAATTTCAATTTCAATGCGTCCTTTGCGCTGATATCGCGTCGTTATAATTTCCTGACACGTTATCACAAGCGGTATTCCATGTAAAAACAATAAAGTTCATTAAAACTAACAAAACTATCTTATCACGCCGCCTCCCGCCTGTCAAATTGTCTTAAAGGTGATATCCCGCCGCTCGCCGGGTTTTTGGCATGAAAAAAACGAGCCCTCTCAAGCCCCTCTGCGCCGATGATGAACAGGAGACCGCCCGTTTTGTATTCTTATTTCAAATCAAGCCCGCGTCCGGCGGCTCGATTTGAACCCCTAAGCGCCGCGCTTCGCTGAATCAGGACTGCAGCGAGAGTTTCATCTGCCTTTTATGAGCCTGGACGAG
>JAISYN010000155.1 GCA_031269915.1 Synergistaceae bacterium | reverse complement strand
AGAAAAAATTATAAAGGGGGTGCAGGGGGCGAGCCCCCTGCCGGGTTCGGGCGGAGCCCGAGGTTTTGATCCCCTGGGTTTGACACGGCATCTACTGTTGCGTGAGGCAAAAAATAATTGGAGGTGTTTGTAGTGAGAGTGGTTTTGAGAAGGATTATCTTTGCTGTATTGATCGCGGCTGTTCTGGCTGGAATAGGGGCGGCATCGGAAAGGCTTTTTGTCGACCTTGCGGGACGCGAACTGAGGCTGCCCGAAAACCCGCGGCGGCTTGTGACATTCGTGGGCCCCACACCGGAGAAAATACTGATGCTCGGCGTGGCGGACAGGCTGGTGGGAAAAAACGCATACGCGGTGGCCGGCGCGTGGGCACTGGAAGTGTACCCTAAGTTCGGCGAGATAGCGCTATTCAAAAGCCCGATGGACCCGAACGTGGAGGAACTCGTCGGACTCGCCCCGGATATAATTTATTACTGGAGCATGAACGAACAGATAGAGAGGCTCGAATCAGCGGGGCTCAAGGTGGTCGTGGCGCAGTTGACGGCAAACAACCCATCTACGGTCGACGAATTTATCGCCTTCCAGAAGAGGGAAGTGGACGTCATCGCCGATTCCATAGGGGAGGAAACGAAGCAGAGGGCCAAATTGTGGAACGGCTACTTCGACGAGAAGGTTCAGTTCGTCAGGGAGAGGACTGCCGCGCTTTCGGAGCGGGACAGGAAAAAAGTGTACTTCAGCTGCTCCGACGACGGGCTGGAATGTTTCTCGAAGAACTCATACCCCCAGTTCATCGTCGAATTGGCCGGAGGGATTTTCGCCGCGAAGGACACAAATGAAGAAGTCAACACGACGGTCTCTCTCGAAGAGATAATAAATTGGAATCCTGACCTGATAATCATGGGCCGCACCGATTCCACGGATGGAGTGCTGAAGGACGAACGATGGAACGAGATCGCGGCGGTCAAAAACGGAAACGTGATTCTGCCCCCCGACGGCGTAATGTTTTGGGACTACAGCAGCGAGTGCGTCCTGCTGATGCAGTTTCTCGCGAAAACGATGTACCCGGAGCTTTTTACCGACCTCGACATGGTCGCCGAGACTAAAGCGTACTACGAAAAATTTTACAATTACGAATTGAGCGACGAAAACGCGCGGAATATTTTATCGCACCTGCCTCCCGCGAAATGACACTCACGGCGCGGGGGCCGATTGGCCTCCGCGCCGGCATACGCAAAATACGCAAAAACGTGCGCGCAAAGGCGTGAATGAAATGGCCCTGTTGGAAGTCCGCGGCGCGTCGTTCAAATACGGAAACGGACGGCGCGTCTTCAAAAATGTAGCGTTCTCCCTCGGCGCCGGAGAGGTTATGAGCCTTATCGGCCCGAACGGAGCGGGCAAATCGACCCTGCTGAACTGTCTTGCGGGATTGCTTCCGTTGGAGACGGGAGAGGTCATCCTGTGCGGCCGTGACCAGAAATCGTTCAGCGCGAATGAACTCGCCCAAATGATCGGCTATGTCCCGCAAAACCACGTGCCCGTATACAGTTACTCGGTGCGCGAGTTTGTCGTGATGGGACGGGCCCCGCACATAGGAACCTTCTCGGCGCCGGCTCGCCGCGACTATGAGATAGCCGATTCCGCCATCGAATCAATTGGGATACGCGATCTGAGGGACAGGCCCTACACGGAAATCAGCGGAGGAGAGCGCCAGCAGGCGATGATAGCCAGAGTGCTGGCGCAGCGGCCTCGAATAATAATGATGGACGAACCGACATCGTCGCTCGACTTCGGCAATCAGACCCTCACGATAAGGCTCGTCCGCCGGCTCGTTTCGGAGGGATACGCCGTCATAATGACGACGCACAACCCCGACCACGCGATAATGCTAAACGGAATCGTCGCCCTGATGGACAGGGACGGCGGATTCAGCGCGGGCGGCACGGACGAGATAATGCGCGAGGAAATATTGAAACGCGTCTATAAGACAAATCTGAATCTAGTGTACGTCGAATCCGCCGGACGAAAGACATGCATACCGTCATAGTGAGGTGATGAGTGAAAAATCATATAACTCAAATCCGCGGGTCAGTCGCTTGATAATGGCGTTGAGTCCGGTAATAATGCCAATTCAAGCAAAAATGGAACTTTCACCCATTGGGTGAAAAGGCCGAATCGCGTGAACCCAGAAATAAATAATATCCACAAGGGTTTTAACTCATCAACCTACGGACTTGGGGTGAACAGGGCCGTTTCATAAATTTGCAGGAAATATTTTCAAGTATGATAAAGTGAATAATGAAGAAATAAGAAACGGAAAAAAGAGGAAGGGATTTGTTTTTGGATATCCAGGCCCGATTTGAAATGATTGAAGACCCTCGTCATCCAGGTTATATCGAACACAAATTATGTGACGTTCTTACTATTGTAATGTGCGCGGTGATGTGTGGATTTGACCAGTTAGCGGACATTGTGATGTACGCGGAAAACAAGGCCGGGTTTTTTCTAAGAGCTTT
>JAISYN010000109.1 GCA_031269915.1 Synergistaceae bacterium | reverse complement strand
GATGCGGATTTTGACTTGGATAGTAATCCAGGCGTAATAATCGATCCTCCTTACGGGTCTTCAGACAATAGCGGTGGCGGTGGCGGTGGCTCTGGCGGCGGCTGTTCAACTGGTTTAGGCTTTGGACTTTTGCCGTTGGTTATCGGTGGTTTTGCACTGCTGAAGAGAAAGCACGGATAACGCTGCGGAGCGACTCAAAGCACTGATATCAAAAAAAGAGACTATTGCCGTATAGGCAGTAGTCTCTTTTTTTTCGCCAGCCATTCGAATACGTTTATCCCGGCGCGGTGGTAGAATAAAGGCGGAGATTTTTCGGAACAGGAGGTGAGGCGCAATGACAACGCCAACTGAAACGCGCGAACCGGAAATGGGCTTGACGTTCGAGAAAGTATGGGCGATGTTCCAGGAATCGGACCGGCGTATGCGGGAATTGAACGAAGAGACCGACCGGAAGATGCAGGAGACCGCTCAACAAATGCGGGAGACCGACCGGCAGATGCGGGAGACCGACCGGCAGATGCAGGAGACCGACCGGAAGATACAAGAGGTCGCCCGGCACATCAAGAAAACCGACGAGCAAATAGGGAGGTTGGGCAATCGTTTCGGGGAATTGGCAGAACATTTGGTCGCGCCCAATATCGTAAAGAAGTTCAACGCCCTTGGTTTTCACTTCGATGATATTTCCGGACTGCGCCAGGTCATTTACGACGAGGACAGCGGGCAAAAAATCGCCGAGTTCGACATCCTGCTGGAAAATGGGGAATCCATCATTGGTGTGGAGGTAAAATCGAAGCCGTCCTATGACGACGTGGAAGACCACGTGCGCCGCTTGCAAATACTTCGTCTCAACAAAGATAAGAAAAACGACAAGCGGAAAATCCACGGCGCTCTCGCCGGAGCTATCATGCCTGACTCCGTTAAAACCGCCGCCCTCAAGAAGGGCATATACGTCATCACGCAGACCGGTGATACGGTGAAGATCGACGTCCCGGAGGGATTTATTCCCAAAACGTGGTAGCCTCCGCTCCCCTGTCATAACCGCGGGCTTCCCCGGCTGTTGTACGTCTGGGGTTTGCTGATAGACGGCAAATGCGGGAGCGGCTAATTTTCCCGTTAACGTCCAAAAAATTTCATTGCGGAGTTCGTAAGCGATTGTCCTGATATCCTTATCGCCGCCTGCCCGCTGTACTGTAACGCCGAACCTACATGGATCTGTATAAGGCGGGCCGTGCTATTGAATTTTTTTTGAATATGGGTTTTAATATGTGATATCGCATCGTGTTCAAAAAAAATTATAGGGGGGAATATCAGCAATGGCAAATCGCATCGTTCTGAACGAAATGTCGTATTTTGGCGCGGGCTCCATCTCTGTACTGCCTGACGAAATCAAGGGCAGAGGATTCAAAAAAATACTGGTGGTCACCGACAAAGATCTCATCAAATTCAAAGTGGCCACAAAAGTCACAGATGTTTTGAAGGACGCGGGAATTTCATTTGAAATATACGACGACGTGAAACAAAACCCGACGGTAGAAAATGTGAAAGACGGCGTCAGCGCATTCAAAAAAGCGGGCGCGGACTGTATAGTAGCCATCGGAGGCGGTTCCTCAATAGATACCGCAAAGGGTATCAGCATAATCATCAACAACCCGGAATACGGCGACGTGATCTCTCTCGAAGGAGTGGCGCCCACCAAAAAACGCGGCGTTCCTCTTATCGCGATTCCAACGACCGCGGGGACGGCGGCGGAAGTCACCATAAATTACGTCATAACAGACGTGCCGAACAGGCGTAAATTCGTCTGCGTCGACCCGCACGATATCCCCATACTCGCCGTAGTGGACTCGCAGATGATGGAGTCGATGCCCAAAGCGCTGAAAGCGGCGACGGGCATGGACGCTCTCACTCACGCAATCGAGGGTTACATAACTAAGGGAGCGTGGGAATTGTCGGACATGGTCGAACTGAAATCGATAGAACTGATAGCGGCGAACCTTCGCGGCTCGGTCCTCGACAACGACCCGAAGGCGGCCGAGAATATGGCGCTGGGCCAGTATATAGCCGGTATGGGTTATTCCAACGTCGGTCTCGGCGCGGTTCACGGCATGGGACATCCGCTTGGCGGCTTTTACGACATACCTCACGGAGTAGCCAACGCGCTTTTGCTGCCCTACGTGATGGCGTTCAACGCCAAAGCTTGCGGGGAGAAATTCCGCGATATAGGCAGAGCGATGAAAATACCCGGGATCGACGCCATGCCGCTCGAAGAGGCCAAAAAGGCGACAGTATCCGCCGTCCGCCAGCTTTCCTTGGATGTCGGCGTGCCGGAGAAACTGCACGAACTGGGAGTGAAAAAAGAAGACCTCACGGCGCTTGCCGCCGCCGCTTTCAAAGACGTCTGCACGCCCGGCAACCCCAGGGATGTGACCGAGGCGGATCTCCTGGCCCTCTACAACGAAGCTTTCTAAACGCGAAACCTGTTAAAACATTTTATAAAAAAGCGGCGAAGCCGGTTGACACACTTCGCCGCTTTTAATATTCAGGGGTCGCGGTGTCTGTCACCCCAACTCATGACGCGGATACCTCCGGAAACTTTGAAAATTGGAATACGTCCCTTAGCGTTTTATGATAGAATTTTCTTATAAAAACTCCGGTTGAAGCGTAAATTTCGGAGATATGAGAGGTTTTACCATACGTGAGTTATTTTTTTGAAAGCGTCTTGGGGGTATATGCGGCAATAAACGCTTATATGTTCTTCAGGCTGAGGGCCACTCTTGTGGGCTGTGGTCCATTGCGCGGTATGGCTTGCGCGATTTTCGCGCTGTTCGCGTTCAGCTTTCCCGCCGGCAGGCTGTTGGCGGATTTGCTGCCGATCCCGCTGCTTGACGTCCTCACTATGATGGGTTCGCTTTACTTGTCCCCGATGGTATACGGTTTTCTGCTGACGGCTGCCGCCGATATTTTCAGGCTTCTCAACGGCGTAATCGCCATCACGCACAACCCGCCGCCATTTTCCGCCGGGGTAAGGTTGTGCTCGGTATCCGCAATATTCGGCATGAGCATGATAATCACATTGGCGGGAATGTGGAACGCCGACACGCCGGTCATAGTGACCCATGATCTGCCAATCAGCACGCCCCTTCAAACTGAAGGCGCCGGCACGATCCTCAAAATCGCGGCGATGTCCGACATCCACCTGGGGCAGCTTACCGGACCGAGATATCTCAAAAAACTAGTGACCACTGTGAACGAACAATTCCCTGATATCGTTCTTTTGTTGGGGGATACTATCGACAGCGATTATTTTTTCAGAGATGAAAGCGGTGTAAGTAAATCCGCTGAATTGCTGTCGTCTTTTAACGCGAGACTGGGAACATGGGCGATTCTGGGGAACCATGATTACTATGTGGGCGCCGATCGAGTCAAGGATTTTTTGTCGGCATCCGGAGTCAGGCTGTTAATCGACGAAGCCGTCAATGTGGACGGAAGAGTTACGCTGGTGGGGCGCGCCGACAGAACAGTAATTCGATACGGAGAAAAACGGATGGATATCGCCGATATCATATCGTCCTCGCTGTCCGATAGCGATTCAATCTCCCGTCCGGTAATCGTTATGGATCATCAGCCATTCGGCCTTGACGAATCTATGCGATATGGAGCGGATTTGCAACTTTCAGGACATACACACAGAGGACAGATATTTCCGGTCAATTTCATAATCGCGTCGATGTACGAAAAAAGCTACGGACTTTACAAAAAGGACTCGACAAATTACTACATTTCAAGCGGCGCCGGAGTTTGGGGTTCGCCGGCGCGCACGGTCGGACGCCCAGAAATAGTGATAATAAACATCGAAAACATCCAGGAAGGCGGTCACGAAAATGGAGACATCCGATAAAATGAGGATGGCATCCGAAAAGGCGGATTCAACATCTCCCAGTGAAATAACCGAAGGTTTCGCGATGATATCGGGCATCGTATCCGATAAACGCGCGGCGGACGAAACCGATTTCGGCTTTCTGGACAACGCGCTGTTTCTGGCCCGCAAGAACGCTTCTCACGAGGACGGCGCGGTGAGAGACGCCGTAACCGGTATGCTGATATCGGTCGGCTCTATGAGCCGTTCGTGGCGAATCGCCGCCGAGGAGACCGCCGAGGAAATAGGGCTCCAGCCCTCTCAAAAAGCCCGAACCGTAGCGGAACGAGTTTTGAGGGTCTTGAATACGCCGGAACGAAAAGAGTAATTTACCATGAAAACAACGTTTTACGTATTATCGGTGGCATTTGCGGCGTCTGTCTTTACAGTGGCGGGCCTGTCCGTTTCTCAGTACGCCGCGCATGGCGAAACAGTGCCGGAGGATGCGCGGTACATCCCCATAGAACGCCTCGTCTCAGAGGGCAGGGTGAACAGGACGCCTTATTTCGCGGCCGTTCGGGTTCATTTCGGAGAGAGTTCTCCCCCGGACATCTGGGTGCCGTCCGAATTGCTCGCCGACATGAAGTGTCCCGTGAAACTATCTCAGGAAGGCGACCGTTTTACCGCGCGAATTATCGACCCTGCGGCCGCGCTGGAAATTCCATCCCTCGCGGAGCTGCTGCCGAACCGGGCGAGCGCTATTGATATAGATTTTCAGGTTGTGAGCGACGACACGAAAAGTTACTTCAATATCACCGGCATGGAAAAAGTCACAGGAATACTCGGTACGCTGACTGACGCCCGAAGAGTGATAGTTCCGCCCGTGTCGGGCGATATACTCGTCGTCGGGGCGGAGTCGATGATGCCCGGCAAAGCGAAACTGAAAATTCCCGAATTCTCGCAGCCGGACCTCGCTCCCCCATTCAGTCTGTTATGGGACCATGTGATCGGATCGAACCCCGATCTTTCGGCGGATGAACCGCTGCCTACCGTCAAAATAATCTCCCCAACCTGGTTCGCTCTCACTGACGATGCGGGGACGATATCCAACAAGGCCGGGTGGTCTTATACAGTGGACGCGCATT
>JAISYN010000069.1 GCA_031269915.1 Synergistaceae bacterium | reverse complement strand
GATGCGGCGCGCAAATCGGCGCCGACTAAGTGGGATCGTATTGCGTCGAGAATGGGGGGACGGAAAGACGCGGCGCCCTCGAATTCGCGAATTTCGTCGGGAGTGACACGGCAGACTCCATATGACTCGGGGTGCCACGAAAACAACAGAGATCTGTCGCGTGAGAACGTCAAAACAATCCAGAAATCCCCGGCGTCTGCGCGTCTGACCTTCTGTTGCGCGAATTCGCGCGATATATCGACCGCTTGAAAAAAAACCAACTCTGGCCCAAATGCCACGGCGAGCGCCTCCTTTGACGAGACGGAAACCGTATCAGAAAAAAACGACCTTGACAAGACCTGAACGAATGATAGAATTGACAACGTTTCATTCGGGGCTGTAGCGCAGTTGGGAGCGCGCCTCCCTCGCACGGAGGAGGCCGTGGGTTCGAATCCCATCAGCTCCACCAGTCAAATCCACGACTCAACTGTTATAGGGCCGTGAAACCTTTCTAGCAGGGCGTCCGCGCGATATGGACGTCCTTGGTTTTATCTTTTCCGCCATAAAACAGGCCGCTAATTTTCCGCCCTTCTGTAAAGGTGACATCTCGAAATATTCCAGGAAAAACTTTCCGAAATCATGAGCACAGGCAACCACTGGAATCAATCTTGTCCGCACTTTCAAGGAATGTTAAAGGCGGGCTAGGTTAATAATACCCAGCCCGCCAATATGATTTGTCCTACCCGACGCGCCGCAGACTGTCCGCCCTTATCGCTTCAAGATTGCCGCCGTCTCCCGGAACGCTTATTTTGAACACGATATCCACCCTATCCTTGTAGACGACAATGCACTCCACTAAGGAAACGACAAGATTTCTGCACTCAATCAAATCATCCGACGCCAGAATTTCCCTCGAACGTCTCAGCAAGTCCGCCGTCACCTCTGTAGGAATCAACGCCGCGAAGTTTTTCTGCTTGAGCGCTCCGACCATGCTCTCAAGATATGTCTTGCGTTCTCTCAAGTTATGCAGGTCGCTTTTGAACGTATCGACCGGCACATCTGTCTCCATCGCGAGCTTTACGACACGAGAAATCTTACGCTCAATATCCGCAAACTCACGTTCGGCAATCTCAATTTCTCTGCCCGCCCTATTCGAAATCTTTTGATTGTAGCTGTTTAGACTGTCCGTTATCTCCTGTACCGACACTGCCGAGAGAACCTTATCGTAAAGCTCGCTTATCACAAAGTTTTCAAGGCGTTTCCTCTCGATACAGCCATTTACACAACCGTTATGCTGTTTCCTGCCGGAACACTCATACGAAGAATATTCCACCCCATGACGCCCGTCAGATCTCTTGTTGCCGTTATACGCTCTTTCGCATTCGCCGCAATGAACAAGCCCGGAGAGCAAATATTGATGCTTGCTCTTGAATCTCCCTGCCTTTTCAGCGTTATCCTCCATCCTAGCCTGCACGCGGTCGAACAATTCCTGCTCTATGATAGCCGGAACGCCGTCAGGAACGATGATCCATTCCTCGCGCGGTTTCAGTTGCGGATTACGTCTACGTGCGGCGTCTTTTTCCTGCCGTTTGTTGTATATCAGCTTTCCGGTGTACTTCTCATTGCAGAGAATAGAATACAAGCTGTTCTTCCCGAAGAAATTTCCTCTTTTCGTCTTATATCCCAGAGAATTGAGGAAATTCAGCAATTTGGAATATCCAGTACCCTCGTCGTATTTCTCGAAGATGATACGGACTATTTCGGCCTCGGATGGATTAATGACGTATTTTTTCGTCACCGGGTCGCAGTCATAGCCCAAACAGGGAAGTCCGCCAGTGGATTTGCAATGTTCGGCGTTTACTTTCAAGCCTTTGAGCACTTCCCCGTTTAGGTTCGCGCTGTGGTACTGCCCGACGCTGCTCATAATCCCGGCGATAAGCTGCCCCATAGATGTATCGTCTATCTTTTCGGTTACAGACAAGAGCCTGACGCCGTTTTCCATCAGCCTTTGGCGATATAACAGGAAATCCAGTTGATTGCGGGCGAATCTGTCCAACTTATGGAAGATGACGTTGGAGAATATCTCTTTCGAGGAATCATCTATCATACGCTGGAACTCCTCACGCTTGTCAGTGGTACCGGAACGCGCTCTGTCGATATACCAGGCGGCAATAGTCAAACCATTTACCGCCGCGTAAGCCTCAATCGCCTTTTGCTGTGCCTCAATGCTGTTCCCGTCGTCCTGCATGTGCGTCGAATAACGGCAGTATCCGCAAGATATGGAAGGCGACACCTTGTTTTTTGGTCTTTTACGCATATTATCTCTCCTATCTATGAAATGTATTCAAGAAAATAATATAGTTTTTAAATATTTTTCATTACTTTATTTATGTTTTTAACGAGCGAGGCCCGGCAGAAACCGAACCTCGCCAAAATATTCATTTTAAAATAATTAATACCCATTAATATACATGTAATATAGTAGTTTAGATAATGCTATTATTTGTTCATCAGATAACTTTCGTTTTTCAGTATTTATATTAGTATCTGTATTATGCCTGCATGTCGCCAAATTAATGTATGCTTTCAGTACGTCTCGGGTTATTGTCGTCAGTAAATTTATCTTTCGCTCACCTCCTTTACCGGCATCATCCGTGAATTCGCCGGTCAGTGTAGCCTCATAAGCAGCAGGCTCAAAGTTTCCAGCGGAGAGCATCCGGCGCCAAATGTCCCTGCACTCCCAAAATGCCTCTCGCGGCAAAAAAATGTCTCCTTTAAACAGCTTTCGCGAAATTGGCGGGAACGCGGGATCGCGCCGCGAAAATCCAGTTCTGTCCTTGCGCCGGACAGTCCCGCCACAGCAAAGAAACACGGGCTCAATCACGGGGCCAGCCCTCCGCTGTCTTTGTGACGCCAATTCCAGCGGGGTTCGCGTCTTGCTCCGCAGGATCCTTATTTGGATTGTCGAATACCCTGAGACCGTACACATGCACCTTGGTCCCGGTTTGCGATATTTTCCTGAAACGGGTGTTGCGGCCCGCTTCATAATCCAGCAAATCGCGTTCTTTCCATTTTTTGATGATAACGCTGATGTCTTTGAAATTGCCCTTGAGCAATATTTCCAGCATCTTGTCCTTCTGTACATAGACCGTTAGATAACATTTTTTCTTGTTGATTTTCTTCAGGGGTTTATGTATCACACGTAAGCCCCACGTTTCTTTTTTCGGCGGAACTATCTCCATCTTGTTTGTAAAAATGAGCAAAGCAAAATGGTCGCAGTAAAAGATGTTAATCTGGCCTAAAACATAATCGTAGGCTATCTGGGCTATATCCCGGCACTCTGATGTTTCCAGCTCATTTTGTATCAGCATTTCCAGTATCGCGTCATGCGACAGGTTGAAATCCATTGCTTCATTCGCCAGCTCCGCCGCCGCCAAAATCATGCCATACTTGATTGACAGCCGCTCCGTGAATGTATCCATTACCCTTGAGTGTCTGATGAATTTTTCGCGGTTTCTCGTAAAACATTGTATCGCCGCTTCTCTGCCGATTTTCAACAGGTGCAACGCGAGTAACGCGCAGGGCGTACCATATTTTTTCCTGAAGAAACCTTTGATCAATTCCGATTCCTTGGCGCTGCGCGTCCAGACGATATTGCCGAACTGCTGCAGACGGATTTCCTTTCCGGTCGCGCGTTCCGAATCGTCAGACAAGGAAAATTCGCCTGTGCTGACAATGCTTGTGTGATATTCGCCAACGTTCCTGACGGAAGCGTCCCTGTCCAGGCGCAATTTTTCCGTGCCGGATTCGATTGAATAGATGAAACTGCTGAAATCCCTTATTTTAGCTTCCTTCGCCTCATCAAAGCAGACAGGAAGTCCTGTGTTTCCGACCATGACCTGTAACAAAGCGTTTTCCGTCCCGTTATACCGCCGCGCCAGCGTCTGGCCTTTAAATTCCGGCTTGCTCCCCATACCGACGGCCACGACCCCGAACGTAGTCTTTCCGCTGCTCGTATCCCCGAAGATATGTACGAATAGGTTATCGCATTCGACCTCTGAGCCGATGAAACCCACAAGCACGGCGGCAAGACCGACAGCCACGGCTAATTCCAGGGGAGTGCCCAGAATGTGTTTGCTGATGAAATCCTGATACTCCCTTTTTTTGCCTTCAGGCTTGATAATAAAATCTCCGAGGTATTCGGAGGCGTAGCCTAGGCCTTTATAACCCTTGAAAAAGTCGCATTTCACTCCATCGTCATCGATATAGATATCCCAACCGACGTTCTTATGACCTGTCAACGGCTCAATCGATTCTTCCTGCCACTGAAGGTATTTAATCAGCGTGATGACGGTATGCTCGAACACATCCATACCCTCTTTGGCGTAGTCGAGCAAAACGCTTTTTTTCAGATTGCCGCGAGGGAGTGTGGTAGTTACCATTCTGCCGTTATAGTCATACTCAAGCACCAGCAAAACCTCATTCGTCTCATGTATTTCCATAATCTTATTAATGTATACACATCGCCCACACGGCTCAAATGTACTGTGGCCTTTCGGAAATGTGGTAGTCATACCGTAGTAGCCGTCTTTTTCATCAACATAACGCGCCAAAAAACCTTCCCCCTCATATAGGGGCGATCCTCTTTGACCGCCCCTATGCAATTCTGCTTTCTCATAAAATTTATATCGGTAAACTCATTCAATAATGTATTTAAGCTTAATTTTCCTTATTTTCTTTCGTTCCTGTGTTTATCATCTTTATTTTGGCAAATATAATCTGTTCGCCTTCGTATTCCTGCTCCATGATTTCAACGTCGGTAAATGAGATGCTGGTACGGTTTGAGAAATCAAGGCTAAAAAAATTAGTTAGGTAGATAATAAATCCACGGGCATATATGGTATTTACGCCCTTTCCATATGAAAAGGGTACAGACTCAGTGCTGTGAGGAATTGTTTTGCCGACATATAAATAATCGCCGCCCGTGGCAAATTGGATAGCCGCTGGATTACCCAAGGCTTCATGTAATGCCTTGGTAAAAGACATTCTCACGCCGTTCCTCGCGGTATTCACTATCGCGATGCCGAGTGGCCCGTGCTTTGCGGCGACACATTTCAGGTCGTCGGCGTTGGCATGGACTAGTTTCGAAAAATCAACGCTTTTATTGGTACTGGAAAAATTTGTGTTTTGACTCAATATGATCATCTCCTTGTCAAGTTGCAATATGGCTACCGTGCAGCCAGGGATCTTCTTTTACGTGTGTTTCTGTCTCATTCTTCTCACCTTCCTCTACAGATAGGATAGATAGGATTCCCAGTTCTCAGTTCCTGTTACCACAGATACTATGCAGACATGATACTTTATGCAAGAGTTAATATATCAAATAATCAGCTAAACTCAATATATAAGGCTATTTATAATGAT
>JAISYN010000047.1 GCA_031269915.1 Synergistaceae bacterium | reverse complement strand
ATGAGGCAGAATTACACGCTCTCCATCGGCGAAAGCACGGCTGAGGAAGTGAAGTGCGAGATCGGCTCCGTTGCGCCGCTCGACGAAGAGCTGGAGATGGAGGTGAAGGGCAGGGATTTGATGGACGGGCTGCCTAAAGTCGTGAACGTCACATCCGGGGAGGTCCGTGAGGCCATAGAGTCAATCATATGCCGGATAGAGGATATGCTGCGCTACGCTATAGAACAGACTCCCCCTGAACTGGTGAAGGACATAGTCGATCAGGGTTTCGTGCTGACGGGGGGCAGCGCTCAGCTTCGCGGTCTCAATACCCGTTTCTCGAACGCCATCAACGTTCCGGTTCACATAGCGGAAGGACCTCTTTATTCGGTGGCGCTCGGTCTCGGCAAACTCCTCGAAACCGTTGACCGCGGCGGCAAAATAACAGTTACTGTCGATCACTCGACGGTGTAGGCGCGTTTCCGGGATAAGCCGCCCTCATGACGGGCAAGCTGAATCCGATATTCGTCAATTTCATGCTCGCCGTATTCTGCGGACTGATGTTGATGTGGTTTTTCCACTCGTCCGCGCATAGTATGCGAGCTGCCGCTGATAGAACCAACAATTTGCTTTACTATCCCGAATTTCCGGCCCGTGAACTGCGATTACTGGTCCAGGCCGCCGATAACTGGGTGATGGAGCGACGCGGTCTTTTGGAGAGAACGCGCGTTCTGGAACTCGAAAACATCGCGCTGAGAACAGCTCTTCAACGGGCGGGAGCGTCGCCTCCTGTCTCGCAAATGGGTTATATAAGCGCCAACGTCACACTGCGATATCCGAACGCGTGGTGGAAGGAGATAAGGATTGACAGCGGTTCTAGAGACGGCGTGGTCGCAGGGGCTCCGGCGATGTCCGACGGGTTTATGGTGGGCCGTGTTTCCCGCGTGGGAGAGGATTACGCGTGGGTGGAACTGGCGACGTCGTCAACGTTTCTGCTCGCGGCCGTAGTTACGGATACATGGGATCTCGGCGTCATAAACGGAGACGATAACGGAAGCATCTGGCTGATGTACATGCCTCCCGATAAGGAATTTACAAAAGGAATGCTTGTTTCGACCGCTCTGGTGGGCGATTATCTGCCGCCGGGCATTCCTGTAGGTATGATATGGGGTCCCGGCGAGATAAGGGATGGGCTGATGCCGCTCAGGGTGGTATCGGGAGCCCGTCTTACGCAACTTTACAGCGTCCAGATACTTTTATCAGGCGTTCCTGAAACATAAGGGGAAGCGCTTTGATTCTCTCGGTTGCCATATGGCTGCTCCAGGACTTCGTACAGGTGCTCACTATGGGTTTTATGCTAGTTCCCGAGTTTTTTCTGCTGATGCTCACTTATGGCGTGGTAACGGGTTCGTTGCGTCCGGGCCGGATATCCGCATGGATATGGTTCGGCCTTTACGGCGGAATAATGTGGGATCTGCGATGGGCCTCGTCGCCCGGCATTAGCGGTTTGATAAACGTGATTGCCGTAATGGCTGTATATACCGTATGGAACCGTACTCCGCTTACCGGACGCAGCGCGCTGCTCTTTGCGGTGCTCGCGGGCGCGGCGCATTTCCTGTCGGGCCTCGCCCACTATTTGGCATGGGCGGCTCCCAGCGCGTCCGCCGCCAGAATGTTCCTGATACAACAACTGCTCGGCGTTCCAGCGCTCCTTCTTCTCTGCATGGCATACGCCTTCCGAAAGACGGGCGCGCATGTCTAAGGCGCTGAGTCACTTCGATGTCGATCATAGGCTCCTGTATATTCGGAATATATTCGTGTTCTCGATGTCGTTCCTCATCGTTGGCATGGTATATTTTCAGCTCGTGAAAGCGGACGAGTACGTGAATATGGCCTCGAACAACAGGCTGCGCGTGATACGTCTTCTCTCCCCGCGCGGCAATATCTATGACGCGAGCGGGGTGCCTCTCGCCGTAAACGTCAGAACTTTCGAGATAAAAACGTACCCGATGGACCTCAGGACGGACGAGGAATTCATTCGTACAGCCGCTCTGTTTGCCCGCCATGGAATACCGATGACGTCCACGGACCTCAAAGAGAGCGTGGACAAACAGTACATAGCGCCTTACAGGGCCGTCTCCGTTGCCGGCAATCTGACGCTCGCCCAGATATCAGATCTGGTCATGGATCCGGATTTTTCGCAGAACCTTTTTCCATCTCCGGTCTGGCGCAGGATATATCCTACCGGGACGCTCACGGCTCATGTGATCGGATATGTCAGCGAGATAACGAGAGATGAACTCGAAGATCAACGGGACCTGTACTATCAGGCTGGGGACATAGTAGGCAAGAGCGGAATAGAAGCGATGTACGAGGAAAGCCTGCGCGGCGTCGTCGGAGAACAGGTGGTGGAGGTAGATTCACGGAGCCGCCGTTTGCGCAATGTAAACTACAGCGACCCGCAGAAGGGAAACGACGTAAAACTCTCTCTCGACCTCGCCGCCCAGCGCGAAGCGCTGAGGTTGATGGAAGGCCGCAAGGGAGTGTTGGTGGCCATGGATGTAAACGACGGCTCAGTGCGCGTGTTCCTGTCGTCGCCGACCTACGACCCCAATCCGCTGACGTGGGGCATATCTTCAAAAGCGTGGTCGGCTCTTTTGGACGACCCGGACAAACCGATGATGAACCGTGTGATAGGAGGGGCCTATCCCCCCGGTTCGACCTTCAAGGTCGTGACGGCCGCCGGACTGCTGATGGAGAATATCGTCAACACCAAAACCACAGTGTTCTGTCCTGGATATTTCCGCATAGGGGATCCTCCAAGGACATTTCGCTGTTGGAGGCGCTCAGGACACGGCACGGAGGATATACTCGGCGCTCTTCGGGATTCGTGTGATGTGTTTTTTTATCAGAACAGCGTGAAACTGGGCATAGATAAGCTGGTAGAATGGGGACGTGATTTTGGCGTCGGCGAACGCACCGGCATAGACATCCCGGGAGAATCGAGAGGGACGATCGCCGGCAGGGAATGGAAACGGAACCGCACCGGAGAACCGTGGTATCAGGGCGATACCGTGAACTACGCGATAGGGCAGGGATACCTTCTTATGACTCCCATGCAGCTCGCCCGGGTGTACGCGGCTTTCGCCAATGGGGGAAAACTGGTGGTTCCGCGCTTCAACTCGGAAAAAGCGCCCGAGTGGAATGATGTAAACGTCTCGAAAACCAACATGGATATCATCAGGCGCGGCATAAGGGACGTCGTGGGGCTGGGAACCGGGCGGATTGCCGGAACTTACGGCATTGAAGTCGCCGGCAAGACCGGAACGGCGCAGAATTCACAGGGTAACGATCACGCCTGGTTTGTCGGCTACGCTCCGGTGAACAATCCCAAATATGTGGCGGTGGCTCTGATAGAGTTCGGCGGCGCCGGATCGTCGGTAGCCGCTCCGATCGTCGCGCAGATGCTCGCGTATCTGTTGAGGAACGATATATAGAGGTGGTACAGGTGATCAAGTTAAAGGGTATGCCGAATTCCATAGTAAGATGCGTGGTACCGGAAGACATGCCGTCGTCGGAATTTCCATCCGCTTTTTGCGAGATACTTGAGAAGGGCGGCAATCTGCTTCAGAACGCGAAGCTCATCATGGATTTCGGCGGGCGGGCGCTGTCGGGCGACGCGATATTCAGGCTGCTGTCCGATTTTGTTTGGCCGTCCGGCGTCTGTGTAGCCGCATGGATAACGTATGACGCCTCGTCTCAGGATGTTTTGAAACGAGCCGGTTTCCATATTTCCGAACCTTCAGCCGGCGCTAATCCAGCCAGCACTCTGGTACTTAACAGGTCGCTGCGTTCCGGCCAGCGGGTGGAACACAGAGGGGACGTAATCATATCCGGCCATGTCAACGATGGGGCGGAGATTATAGCCTCCGGCAGCATTACGATACTGGGCCGCCTCAGCGGGCTTGTCCACGCCGGGTACGAGGGCGACGAAAGCGCCGCGGTGGTAGCCAGATACATGGAGGCGTTGCAGGTACGCATAGGAGGCAAAATCGGTTCTCTGGGCAAAGATGCCCAATGGTGGGGCAGGCATGTCATAGTGAGCGTCCGCGACGACGCTGTGCTTATAGAATATTGGCCCGTTGTAAAGGGCGGGAACATCAAGGAGGGTGATTGACAATGGCTCCGCGTGTTATA
>JAISYN010000016.1 GCA_031269915.1 Synergistaceae bacterium | reverse complement strand
CCCGCTCGGCGTAGGCGTCTTTTCCTCGTTGAATAAATCTGCTATCTGCTTATATGTCTTGCCCGCCTTCCTGAAGCTCAATGTCGCGGTCTTCCCACCTCACACGCTTCCCCTCAAGCCGGAGAACCTTTTTTTCAAGTATATCGATGCGCGTTTCGACCTGTCTCAAAATTTCTTCCTTGGCGAGTTTGGCGGCCTCAATGGAGGCTTCTTCCTGATGGAGCCACTTTTCCAGAAGCCCCCGAAACGAGAGGCTCGTGTACTTGATAACCTTAATCAGCCTGTCCGGGAGAGTGGTGTCGGGAGGGACTTGAAGGATGGACATCACATGCTCCCGTTCCTCCGGCGTCATTTTCTTGATTCTGCCCATATTCGTCGTCTCACTCGAAAAAGCGGATCGTTCCGTCGAGCGGCTTTCTTGAGCTGACGAAGCTGTTGATCCCGTTTCCCTTGTCCGCGTAACCGATCGCAATGCCTATAGTGATTTTGAGGTTGTCCGGGATTTTCAACTCGCGCCGCAGGACATCGGGATAAAGAGTGAGTGTTATCGCCGGGATGGTGGAAAGCCCATGTTCCAAGGCGGCGAGCATGAACGTTTGAGAATACGCTCCGATATCGTAGAGCGACCATTCGGACAGGGCTTTGTCCATGCAGACGTAGACGACCGCGGGAGCGCAAAACATATTCTGGTTCAGTTCGGCGAACTGTTCGACGGATGCGCCGCACATGCGCTCCATGTCCGGTCGAAGCTGCTGGATGCGTTTTTGCTCCGCCTCCGGCCATTCAGTGGGACGGGGCGTTTCCGGCGCGGCCGGCGCTTTGTCGGCGTATTTCTGCCGGTAGCCTTCTCTGATTCTCTCCAGAGTATCGCCGGTGACAACGAATATCTCCCAGGGCTGAGTGTTTGCCCAGGAAGGAGAGCGGACGGACGCGGCAAGCACAGCGTCCAGCTTCTCCTTCTCCACGGGTTTGGGTAGAAACGCCCGGATCGAATGACGCCAGTTTATCGCCTCTGTTACGTTCATCGAAAATCCCTCCCTGCCGGTTTTGTCTGACTTATTTTACCGCTAAAACCGGATAACTAAAAGATTTCAAGTTTATCTCATGTTCTTACTCATGCCAGTTATTTTGACGGGAGTACGTTAAAATTCCAGACAGATATCTAAGCAGTTAGGAGGCGAGGAGCGGCGTGGCGCTTGTGCAGTAGACACCATATAACAGGGGAAGCCTTAATTGACAAAAAAATTACATCGTGATAAATTAAAAATACGGTAAAATCCTGAAAAAAGGCTCTGCTTGTGTGAAGCCGTCATAAAATTGAGAGGGGTTGTGCTTATGAGAAAAATAGCATGTATGGTACTGGCGGTTGTAATTGCTTGCGCGATAGTGTTTTCTGGCGCCGAGGCGGCTTTGGCTGCGGCTTACAAGGTGGGCGTACTCGCTCCGTCTATGACTCACGGATGGATAGCCGGCGTGGCTTATTACGCGGAGCAGCGCTGCAAGGAACTCGTCTCCGAAGGAAAAGTCGAATATAAAATGTACACCAGCGACAACGGCGAACAGATGACGACGCAGCTTGACGATCTGATTTCGTGGGGCCCTCAGGCCATAATCGCGTTCCCGCAGTGGGAGGGAATGGAGGTACCGATTCAGGCCGCGATCGACAAGGGTATAACGGTCGTCAACTTCGATATAGAGATCAACGCCAAAGGGGTGTATCGCGTATCGGGAAACAACGAGGACATGGGCGTACAGGGAGCCAATTACATAGTGAGTAAAGTCGGCCCGGAGGCAACCGTCGTTATGCTTGAAGTCCCGCCTTCCGGTTCCGTCTCAGAACTCCGCAAAAAAGGCTTTGTGGACACCGCGGCGAAAATAGCCCCAAATCTCAAAGTGATAACCTATGCCACGAAGTTTACCCGTGAGGATGGATTGAAGGATTTTGCCGACATACTGGTCGCGAATAAAAAGATAGACGCTGTTTATTCGATGGACGACGAAACATCCATAGGGGCGCTTCAGGCCATCAAAGAGGCGGGCCGTACCGACATAAAGGTTATCACGGGCGGCGGCGGATGCCAGGAATATTTCAAAATGATGCCCGAGAATAAGGACATCTGGATTCAGAGCGCTCTCTACAGTCCGATGATGGTTGTAGACGCCGTAAACATGGCTGTTGATGTGCTCGACGGCAAAAAAGTCGATCCGGTGAAGATAATTCCGACCACGATAGTGGATCGCGAAAATTACGAAAAGTTCATCGATCCGACTTCTCCGTATTAGAGTCCGATTTCAAAAATATACAGAGGTGTACGAACGCTGGAGAATTGCTCGCAGAGAGGCTATGGCTTCAGCCATAGCCTCTCTGATATGAAATCAATGAAAAACTTCGCCGGACAACGCCGATGAAAATAGAGATGAAGGGCATTTACAAATCGTTTGGAGCGAACGACGTTTTAAAAGACGTCGGGTTTTCCCTCGAAGGAGGGGAAATTTGCGCGCTTCTGGGCGAAAACGGCGCGGGCAAGTCGACTTTAATGAATATTTTGGGCGGAGTGCTGCAAGCGGACAAGGGAGAGATATTCATCGACGGGGAACGGGCCGAATTCTCGGAACCAGTTAATTCTCTGGAATCCGGGATTGCCTTCATTCATCAGGAACTTAACCTGATCAACGATCTTCCTGTGTACGAAAACATGTTTATAGGCAGAGAACCGCGGAAACGATTCGGCATACTCGACAAGGCGTACATGAAAAAAGAAACCGAACGGATATTCGAATTGATGAACATGTCCCTTGATTCCTCCGTAATGGTACGCGGCCTCGATGCGTCGTACAAGCAGATAGTCGAGATAGCGCGCGCGATAATGATGAATGCGTCCGTAATAATCATGGACGAACCGACTTCATCGCTCACCGAATTGGAAATCGAACGGGTATTCTCGATGATAAAGAGTCTCGCGGCGCGCGGCGTCGGTATAGTATTTATCTCGCACAAACTCCGCGAAGTTATGAGGCTATGTACGCGTTACACAGTTCTCAGGGATGGAAACATGGTGGCAAGAGGAGCGGTGGCGGATGTCACGACCGACGATCTGGCGCGTTTCATGGTAGGGCATGATGTGCGCACGGAGTCTCTCCAAAGAAATAAGGGAGTGTCACACAGCGTTCTGCGGCTGGAAAACATCTCCGATTCCCGGAATTTTTTCGGAGTAAGTTTGGATGTGCGTTCGGGCGAGGTGCTCGGGGTCACCGGGCTTCTTGGGGACGGACGCAGCGAGTTGTTTCTGTCAATTTTCGGAGCCGGCGGCGACTACAGCGGCCAGGCGTACATCGAGGGCAAACCCGTTAAATTGAAGAGTTCCACTCAGGCGCTCGAATACGGGTTGGCTTACCTGCCGCGCAACCGCAAGGAAAACGGCATTTTGAAAGATATGAATATTTTGGAAAACGGATGTATTGCCGTCTGGCCCCGCATCTCGAAATTCGGCTTTATTATACGAGCCACGCAAAAAAAAATGTTCGATTCACAGGCACAAGACCTGCGCATAAAAATGGGCGGCGAAACGGATCCTATAACCAGCCTTTCCGGAGGAAACCAACAGAAAGTCATACTTTCGAGATGGATGATGAGCGATCCTAAAATTCTGATACTCGACAATCCGACGCAGGGGGTGGATGTCGGGGCAAAAGAAGAGATATACGATATTATCTTGCGCCTCGCTGACGATGGAGTGGGAGTAGTCGTCCTTTCCAGCGAAGCTCAGGAGATCGTCAGGGTCTGTGACAGGGCCGTAGTGATGTACCATGGGCGCGTGGCCGGCTCTGTAGAGGGCTTAATGATGAACGAACATGATATTATGCGGCTTGCTACCGGAGCAGCCCAATAACAGGAGGTCCGACTCGGATGAATAAGCCCGGGCGTCGCGGTTTTACGAGGTGGTTCGCGGATATCTGGACATCGTCGCCTCTTTTCAGCACAGGAATAGTACTTTTAGTGATGATAGCGCTTCAGACCATCGCGCTTGGCTTCGAATTCGATTCTTTCGAGGAGTGGCTGTCGAGATGGCTGATCAACTGGAGCAACATACTCCGCAACAACGCCGGCATCGGGATAATATCGCTTGGAATGACTTTCGTCATCATTTCGGGCGGTATAGACCTCGCGGTGGGTTCGACGCTCGTGGCTGTAGGAGCAGTCGTCATGATGCTCATAGACTCGGGTCCCAGGGGATTGCTTTTGCGGGCCGGTATAACGGGCGTGCCGGCCTATGCTGTGGCTATGACATTGGGCGTCGTTTTCGGCGCTCTGCTTGGAGAAATAACGGGCCTGTTGGTGACAAAAGGGAAGCTGCCTCCCTTCATCGCTACGCTTGGCACGATGAAATTCTGCCGCAGCGTCACTCAGTATTTCATGCAGGGGTACACGCCGCAAGTGCCGAAAAGCTTCCTGCAGATAGCGAGTTTCCCGGTGTTCGGACAGATGCTCATGCCGATTCTGTATTGGTTCGCGTTCGCGCTTATTTTTTACGTGATATCGAAACGTACGGCGTTTGGGCGTCAGGTGATAGCAGTCGGCTCCAACGAGAGAGCGGCAAGGTTGTCCGGCGTGAATGTGCCGTGGGTGAAGAGGATGGTATACGTACTCATAGGAATGATGGTGGCTGTTTCCGCCATTTTGCAGGTCTCCCGCATAGGCTCCATGGATTACGCAAACGCCGGGAGCGGCAACGAGATGGACGCGATTTCGGCTGTAATAGTCGGCGGAACGAGCATGATGGGAGGCAGGGGCTTTATCCTGGGTACGGTTTTCGGTACGCTGATAATAGGGGTAATGAACAACTTGCTCAACCTGATGGGCGTAGAGGCGTTTCTGCGGGAAGCGTTTAAAGGCGTGATAGTGATAGGAGCCGTGCTGCTTCAGAAACGCGAGAGTTCCTCGTGAAGGCGGCGTAAATTTTTCGTGATTCAAAAAATTCAGGGAGGCTGCGAAATGGACAGGATAGTTGCTGTCAATTCGAACTGTTACCACAAATATTCGATAGATGACGCGATAGAAGGTATTAGCGGCGCGGGTTTTCGCTACATAGAGCTGACCGCCACGAAGGGCTGGACGGAACATGTTTTTCCGAATATGAGCTTCGAGTATCTGTGCGCGGTAAAAAGCCGCCTCGAGGTGTTCGGGCTGGAACCGATCGCTTTGAGCGGGCACACGAATTTGATGGATCCGGATCGCGCGTGTGATTTCATCAACAATATAAAGCTGGCCGCTTTTTTCGGCTGCGCCTACATCGTGTCGTCGGTAGGAGAAGCTCATATAGAGGACAAAACCACAGCGGCCGACGAGATATCAGCACAGCGCATCCGCGAGTTTGTCCCATATTTGGACGAGTACGGGCTTACCCTTGCGCTTGAGACTCACGGAGAACATTCGACCGGCCGCCGGATGATAGGTATCGTGAAGATGGTGAATTCCGGACGCGTCCTTATAAACTACGATACGGCAAATGTGATTTTTTTCGCAAACGCGGATATGGAGAGCGACCTAGACGAATGTATAACCAGTATTGGCTTCATGCACATTAAGGACAAGGCGGGCGCCCCCAGCGAATGGAACTTTCCCGCGCTCGGGCGCGGCTATGTCGATTTCCCGATGATTTTCAGAAAATTGGAGGCCGCCGGCAACGTGTGCCCGGCGAGCATCGAGATAGAATTCGGACCGGGCGGTTCGCGTGATCTCGAAGAAGTGAACGATGCTGTCCGCGCGTCTTATGAGTATCTGTCAGATATCGGAGCGATTGTCTGACATGATAAAAATCGGTCTTGTAGGCGCAGGCGGTATGGGCACGGTACACCGCACCAGCTTCTCTTATATGGAAGGAGCTGAGGTCGCGGCTGTGGTTGGAACGTCGGTACAAGACGCCGAAAGGGCGCGCGGGTGGAATCTTCCGATGTTTCGGAGTATATCGGATATGCTCGTTTCGATCGATGTGGATATCGTCGACATCTGTACCCCGACGTATCTTCACGCTGACGGCATCGAGGAGGCAGCCTCGTATGGCCGATCTGTAATCACTGAAAAACCGATAGCGCTTTCACTCAAGGAAGCTCAAACAGCGTACGAAGCTGCCGACAGAGCGGGCGTGCGGA
Organism: Synergistaceae bacterium; assembly: GCA_031269915.1. Taxonomy (GTDB): domain Bacteria; phylum Synergistota; class Synergistia; order Synergistales; family Synergistaceae; genus JAIRKI01. The sequence goes on along the minus strand of JAISYN010000016.1, from coordinate 16,888 downwards.
TTTATGTCGCACAGGTGCTGCAATTTTACAGACAGAGCGAAGTGTTGCATGGATTGGTGAAAAGCGGAGAGTACGGGAACCCTTTAGACGCGTATTTCACAAGGCTATCCGCCTGTCCGAAGTGGGCGCGGGACGGCTGGCTGTTCGACGAAAAAAAGAGCGGGCTGGTCCCCTACGACCTGCATATTCACGACCTCGACCTGATTGTGAGCCTTTTCGGCAGGCCGAAAGATTTCAGTTTCACAAGCTGCGGGAGCCCCGGCAGAAAATACCGCGAACACTACCGTTTCAATTACGCCTACGACGGATTCAACGCGTCCGCGGAGGCGGGGTGGCTGAACGCGGACATCCCCTTTACGGCGGAATGGCGCGTATATTTTGAGAACGCCCTCGTTATAAACAGGGACGGAGCGGTTACGGCCTACAGATTCGGAGAGACGCCCAGGATATTCGACACCGATGAAAAAATAAAAATCCCGACAGGCATCAACGTTCCGCCGACCGGCACGTACCTGTCCGAACTGAAACATTTTCTGGAATGCTGGAAAAAGAACGAACCAAGCCCGCGAGTCCCCGGAGAGCAGGTGCTGACCGTCATGGAGCTGCTTGAAAATATGAGATGATTCTGTCCGCACTGATAACCATAGTGTCTCCGACTGCTCCTGCTCGCGTTCTTATTCCTATTGTTGGACAGGCTCTTAGAAGTGATTTTTAGAGGTTCCCTTCTATGCGATATATTTGTTCAAATGCTTCAGCATAACCAAGACCTGCTACGCTACCCCAGTGGGCAGCCAATACCCGCAAGTTTTCTAATGATCGGGGATGAGGAGCTTGTCTAATTTCTGAAGCATAACAAGATACAGCATCTATCTTAGCTTGGAGCGTGTTTGTAATATCTATAAACAAATTTGGAGAAAAATTATTCTTATAATAAGGGAAATTCCATTCTGTAGCGGAAGGAGTTTCATAGGTATATATTCCTTTCACCGAATACCCCAGAAGAGGTCGACAGGCAGTTATTACAGCTTGATAACTTAAACGATGGTCAACGTTCAAATCTCCGTGGTGATGAGTTAGGATGATTTGCGGCTCGTAATTCTTAATATATCGTTCCACTACTTGAGCAATATCCAGTAAGTCCACACTGTCCATCCGGTTATCTGGAAAATCTTCAAACGTAATTTCACGATACCCTGCTATATCTGCCGATGTTTTTGCCTGAGTTCGTAATGTTTCTATTTTTTTGTTCAAAGAGATTCCTTCTTCGCCTCTAGCCGCAATCCCCTGCGCTAAAATTAATGCGTATATATGGGCTCCGCAATCGTGCCATTTTCTGATAGTGCCGCCACATCCAAGAACTTCGTCATCGGGATGAGCGGCAACAACTAATACTCGTTTTTTATTCATATCACATAACCTCCTCAATCAATACATCAGCAACAATGCCCTTGCTTGTGAGTTTTGGGCGGCAAAAGCTAATGCATAAATTCCCATACCGTATAAACGCCGGCGGGTAGCCATCCGCATCTAACATTCGGATATAATCAAAGCATTCTTCGAGCGTCACATATTTTTGCAATTCGCTCATTTCAGGCGTTCTGCGTATGAACCGTGTTATGGTTCCTTCTTGTGGACGAGGTATTGGACATTCACGTAGAATATGCGGAATCATTTCATGAAAGACGATTTTTGAAGCGCGCATATAAATTTCTTCCGCCGTTCCGTATAAACTGAGTGGAAATTTAACGTAAATATCACCTGCATCAATTTCATCAGTTACTTGTAACGCGGTTATTTTAGTCTCCTTTATTCCCTTAACAATTAAATTTTGCAATGGGCTTCCGCCACGACCAAAAGGAAGGTCTGTCATGTGAAAAACGATACAACAATATTTGGTAAATATTTCATGCGATATCTTCCACGACCAATGCGGAAAGAATATATACTCGGGATCAATTTCCTCCAACAATTGCAAATTTAACTCTCTTCTTTGTGTAATCACATGAACCTTAGCATCTTCAGAATTTGATTCCATTTCTTTTGCTAATTTAACATTCCAAGGTTTTGTTGCTGCGATAAGGATGGTGCGTGGCGATCTTAAATCTAATTTAAAAACATTCAAATAGCCGTTTTCTTTCATATGATAACCCGCACTTAGAAATATTTTGTTTGAAGCGGTATTTGTTTTATATACATCAGCGATTATCCTGTGGCATTGTATATTTTCTTTTTTAATTATCTCCGGCAACATAGAAATGGCTTCCTTGCCTATACCCTTCCCTCTTGATTCCGGCGCAACAGAATATGTTAAAAGTACATCATTTTCTTTTTTGTCTAATCTCAACAAAGCGACAGGTAAGTTATCGCCCAGAACAATGAATATCCAATTATCTAAGGAATCCAGTTTATTTCTCAGCCAAGCCACATGATTTTCGTATTGTATGGGCTCTTTATTATGAGCATTTTCGCGTGTTAGCGGGTCATTTGCCCATTTGAACAGAAGAGCACAATCTCCGAATCCTGCTCTACGTACGGAGAGTTGCATACTGTAATCAGATTTTGTATGTTCGAAATGTATCAAAATGATGGTCTCCCAATGAATTATTTAAGGCGTATAAATATCAAAACGTGTACTTTTTGATAAAGCCCCGCATTCATAAATTTAAAATTTGAGGGTTGAAAATTTTGACTGATTATGATGTAATCTATTGGAAATTTGGCTCTTTGGTATGCATATATGTTGACGAATAAGCGGCTGTCAAAAAGTACACATTCTGACAGCCGCTTATTCGTCATTCAACAGCCGGAGTTCCCTCAATCGCCTGTAAAACGTGGATTCTTTCAAGCCCGTCCGCTCTAAAATTTCTTCGAACGTCAGCTTGCCGCGTCCCCATGCCCGGACAAGTTCACAGAAATTTTCGGGGGGCTTTTTGACAGGACGGCCAAAACGGACACCTCGCGCTTTTGCCGCGGCTATGCCTTCACTCTGCCGCTTTCTGATGTTTTCGCGCTCATTCTGAGCGACAAACGACAGGATTTGAAGCACGATGTCGGCTAGAAATGTGCCGACTAAATCTTTACCGTTTCGAGTATCGAGGAGCGGCATGTCAATTACGGCTATGTCCACGCCGCGTTCCTTGGTAAGAATTCGCCATTGGTTTTGAATCTCGTCGTAGTTCCGCCCAAGCCTGTCAATGCTTTTAATGCAAATAAGGTCGCCCGGTTTCAGTTTTTTCAGCAGGGCTTTGTATTGAGGGCGCTCAAAATTTTTACCGCTCTGCTTATCAGTGTATATTTGCGTCTCTGGGATTTTTATCCCGTTCATCGCGTCGATCTGCCGGTCGGTGTTTTGGTCTATGCTTGATACGCGGACATAGCCGTAAATAGCCATTTCATCACTCCTCGTTATGTTTAACAGTATCCGTCGTTATATTTTCCGCGCGGTCGAACGCTCGCCATCCGTACCCAAACTCGGTTGGCTGCCATCCAAACTCTTCGTGATCTTTCAGCGCATCATTCGAACTCCGGCGCCAAAGATTCCGGCCGTTCTGATATAATTCTTGGCGGGGGGTGTTCCCGATGCCCGAAAAGTCCATAGATGAAATATGCTCGGCTATAAACGCCAAGGTGCATGTGCCGGGGGACGGTTCCAGAACGGTTTCCCGCGCTACGGCCGGCGACCTTCTCAGCTTCGTCATGGGAGGCGATTCGGCCGAGACGGCGTGGGTTACCATACAGACGCACCTCAATATCGCGGCCGTCGCGGTGCTGAAAGAAATTCCGCTGATAATAATCGCCGCCGGCAGAATGCCCGCGCCGGATCTCGCGGCGAGGTGCCGCACGGAAAATATAACCCTCGCGACTTCCGACGCTTCCATGTTCGATACATGTCTTTCCCTCGGGCGGCTGGGGCTGTCGGGGTGAAAAATTGAACAGGGGACTACGGTATTTCTGGGTCGACCTCCATCTGCACACTGTCCTTTCCCCGTGCGGAGAGCTGGAGATGGGCGCCCGCGATATAGTTTCCCGCGCCCGGGAGTCCGGGTTGGACGTCATTGCCATAACGGATCACAATACATGCGACAATTATCGGGCGGTAGCGGAACTCGCTGGAGGAAACCCGGCCGTGCTTCCGGCTTTGGAAGTACAGAGCGCCGAGGACATTCATGTCGTAACTGTTTTTCCAAGCATTCAGTCGGCCGAAGAGTTCAAAAAGTGGCTGTGGCGCAAAATGCCGTCCGTGAAAAATGACCCGGAAATCTTTGGGTATCAGGTCGTCATTGATGCCAACGACGACATCGTTCGCATGGAGGACACGCTTTTAATACAGGGAGCGAGTTACGATATCGACACTGTGGTTTCCCGCGCTAACGGGATGGGCGCTATAACCGTCCTCGCGCACGTGGACAGGCCGGCGTTCTCCTATACGGCGGTACTCGGCCCGTTTCCGGAAGATTATCCCGTCGACGCGATAGAGCTTTCATGCCGCCTCGGTTCCGAGCAGGCCGACGAATGGCGGCGGCGTTATCCGTCGAGGACTTTTATCAGGTCCTCGGATTCGCATTCGCTCGACACAATGGGCCGCGGAAATTGCTCCAAAATGCTGCTCGCCGATCCGTCGTTCGACGAAATAATGATGGCTCTTCACGGAACGGACGGGCGTCGGATCTGTTGGCCCTGGGGATGAATTGAAAAATGGCAAAAACGGCGAAAAAGACGACTGCGAGATACCGGTGCTCCGAATGCGGCTACGTCAGCCTCTCTATGGTAGGACGCTGCCCCGGTTGCGGCTCGTGGGGAAGTATGGCGGAGGATGCGCCGATCAAAGAGGATCGCTCGGGGAAAATCTCCGTCTCCCGCGTGGAGCCCATATCCACTGTGGACGTACTGCCGGAGGCCCGGATTCCCTCCGGAATTGGGGAATTGGACAGGGTTCTCGGAGGCGGCTGGATAAAAGGCGGAGTCGTCCTTCTGGGCGGAGAGCCCGGAGTGGGCAAATCCACTCTGCTGTTGCAGGCGTGCGCGGAGATGGCGAACGCCGGCAGGCGGGTGCTCTATATATCCGGCGAGGAATCGGCCGGGCAGCTGGCGCTCAGGGCGAAAAGACTGGGCATAAAAGAAAAGAACATCGACATACTCTGCGATGCGGATCTTCCGGCAATGCTCGACGCTTCGTCCTCGTACGAATTTCTCGTCATAGATTCAGTGCAGTCTTTCAGGTTCGACGACGAAAACGGCTGGGCCGGATCGCCGAACCAGGTGCGGACAGTAGCGTCCCGCGCCGCGGAAACGGCGAAGCGGTGCGGAATACCGACCGTTATAGTAGGCCATATAACGAAACAGGGACAGATAGCGGGGCCGAAGATTTTGGAACATATGGTGGACGTCGTCCTGCTCTTTTCCGGGGAGAGGTCGTCGTCGCACAGACTGCTGCGGGCGGAGAAAAACCGTTACGGCTGCACCGACGAATTGGGAATATTCGAAATGGCCGAAAACGGCCTGCAGCCCGTCACGGATCCGAGCCATCTTTACTGGAGCAAAGGCGGCTCGGCCGTTTCCGGCGTCGCTATAGGAGTGTCGCTGGAGGGCTCGCGCCCTCTCGCGGCCGAAATACAGGCGCTGTCCTGCGCCACACCCTTCCCCTATCCAAGGCGGACAGCGCGCGGAATAGAGGTCAACAAGCTACAGCTTTTGCTTGCCGTATTGGAGAGGAGATGTGGTATATTCTCACGAAGCAGCGATATTTACGTCAACGTCGCCGGGGGACTGTCGCTCCAGGATCCCGCCGCTGACCTGTCCATATGCGCGGCGCTCGCGTCGTCTGTCAAAGACATTCCGATAGCGGCGGATACTTGTCTGATGGGCGAGGTGGGGTTGGCCGGAGAAATCAGGCCCGTCGCGCGCGCGCACATTCGCGTAAAGGAGGCGATTCGGCTGGGTTTCAAAAATGTCGTCCTGAGCGCCCATGAAAAATTGTCCGCTCCGGCGGATACCGGCATAAAAATAACGAAGGTGTTGGCGTTATCTCAAATGGTTGAGAGGCTGATTAAATGAGAAACAAAATATTTCACCGAGGCGTGTTTTTTTTGTCGTGTGCATTTGCTTTGTGCGCTTTTCCGGGAGCGGCGGCGGGAGCTTTGAATGTCAGGACGGTGTATATCGCTCCCATGAGCGGAGTTATCGGCGTTCCGATGGAGGAATATGTCGAACACGTGTTCGCCGATATCGGCAATGACAAGAACGCCGTTCTCATCTTCAAGATGGACACCCCAGGAGGTCTTGTCGACTCCATGTCACAAATTATGTCGCTTATCGCGGAGTCAGAATTTCCGGTAGCGGTTTGGGTGGCGCCTTCCGGTGCGCGCGCCGCGTCGGCAGGCGCATTCATAGTGCAGGCGGCGCACATTGCCGCAATGGCTCCAGAGACAAACATAGGCGCGGCACATCCTGTCACCGGCAGAGGAGAGGATATAGAAGACAGCGAAATGGATCGCAAGATCATGAACGATCTGCTCGCGAAAATGCGTTCCTTCGCTCAGGAGCGGGGACGCAACGCCGAAACCGCCGAGAGAATGGTGCTCGACAGCGTGTCGCTTACGGCGCGCGAGGCTTTTGAGCAGTACGTCATAGACTTCATTGCCAGCGACGAAAAAGAGCTGCTCGAAAAATTGAATGGCCGCGAAGTTAAAATAAAAGGCAGGGAGACGGTCATCTCCATGGACAACTACGAGATACGAACCGTCGATATGAATTTCAGATTCCGCGTTCTCGAAGTTTTTTCGCGTCCAGATATGGCGTATCTCGCCCTGATGGCGGGGATCATTCTCATCGTGATGGAAATCAAAGCGCCGGGCGGCTTTGTCCTCGGCGTTACGGGAGGCATTCTGCTGCTGATAGCGGCGTACGGCCTGCGTGTTCTGCCGGTGAATTTTGCGGGAGTCGCGCTTCTTGTGGGCGGCATAATCGTCATAATGGCGGACCTCACCGTGGGCGGAATTGGGATCCTGGCCGTTCCGGGGTTTATAGCGATGCTGGCGGGCAGCATTTTGATGTACAGGACGCCGGGAGGAGCGCTTCTCAACGTGTCAGCCGGCTTTATGTTCGGCTTGACGTTTGCGTCCGGCATAGTGTTTTTCCTCATGTTCAGAGCAGTCTACAAATCCGTGAGGCGCAAACCGTCATCGGGATTGACGGGCGAACGGGCGAAGGTTTTGGAAAGGGTATGCGGAGCGGGCGATATGGTGATTCTTCACGGCGAATACTGGAGAGTGTCGTGCGACAAAACGTATGGGACGCTTGCTCCCGGAGATGAGATCGAAGTCATTGGCATGGAGTCTATGACTCTGTTGGTCAAGCCTGTGAAAAAAATTGAAAGCGTTTAAAAAATTGGAGGTCTGAAGTATGAACGGTGTATTGGATTCGGTGTTCAATTTGGGTTCGGCGTTGGGAGGCATTCTCATTCTCGTACTCATACTCTCTTCGGCGCTTCGTATAGTGACTGAGTATGAGAGACTGGTGGTCTTCCGTCTGGGGAGGTTGTGGGGTTCGAAGGGCCCGGGTATTTGCCTCGTAATTCCCTGGGTCGATCGCACTCTCCGCGTTGACCTCCGCGTAGTGACGCTCGACGTTCCTGTGCAGGAAGTCATTACGCGCGACAATGTTCCGATAAAGGTGAACGCGGTCTTGTATTTTCGGGTGCTCGATCCTTCGAAATCAATGGTCGAGGTCGAGGATTACATGATGGCTACCAGCCAGCTTTCGCAGACGACCCTGCGTTCCGTGATAGGCAGGGCGGAGCTTGACGAAGTCCTTTCGGCCCGTGAGAAGATAAATATAGAGCTTCAGCAGATAATAGACGAAAGAACGGATCCGTGGGGCATAAAGGTAAGCGCGGTCGAAGTCAAAGAACTGGAACTGCCTGAGGGCATGAAACGCGCTATGGCGCGTCAGGCCGAAGCCGAACGCGAGCGCCGCGCGAAGATAATAGCGGCGGAAGGCGAACTTCAAGCGGCGGAAAAACTCACGCTGGCCGCCGAGACTATGGATCGTTCGCCCATAACGCTTCAACTCCGCTATCTCCAGACGCTGCGCGAGATATCAGTTGACAAGAACTCCACTACGATATTCCCGATTCCGCTGGATCTGATAAAACCATTTTTGAAAAAAATGGGAGAGTGAGGCTTATATGCCCTCAAAAACAGTCGGCGCGGAACGCATAATAGGATTCGACGCTCTCCGGTTCTGCATGGTGGTTTTCGTCGTCATGCTGCATTCGGCCATGACATATATGGAATACGTACCGCAGTGGTGGTATGTGATAGATTCCAATCGGAGTCTGTTTTTTACGAAATTGGTAGTGTTTCTGGATTCGTTTCCGATGACGGTTCTGTTTTTCCTGTCGGGATATTTCGCGCCGCCTTCTTTTACCAAAAGAGGAAGAATCGGTTTTCTCAAAGACAAATTTATCCATATCGGTGTACCGTGGATACTCGGCGTAGCGCTGATCGCGCCATTTTTCGCTTATGTCTCCTATTTGGGCTACGGACTTCCCCCGATACCGGCGACGGAATTTATAGGGAAGTGGTTTTTCGGCGATTTTTATCAACAGTCGAATTATTGGTTCCTCGGGGTGCTTTTCGTCTGCCTTGCCGTCTGGGGACAATTCTACGCCGAATATACCGGCACGGACGCCCGGGAGAACCCGTCGCGCCGTACCCCGTGGAGGCTCACGTTGATTCTGTTTTCGGTTTCCGCGGTCACATATTACGCCGCCGCCTGCATCAAACCGTCGGATGGGTGGGTCAACATCGCTTATGCGCTTTACTTCCAACATGCCAGGATAGCCGGATACATCGCCGTTTTCGCTCTGGGAGTCCATGCCTGGCGGAACCGTTGGTTCACTGCCCGGGGGTGGTCGCCCAATATCGCGGTATGGTTCGCCGCGGCTCTGATTTCCTCGGCGCTGCTACTGCGATGGAAGTTCGCGCTGGCGTATGCGATGCGGCCGGAGACTAACGCGATATGTGACGCGTTTTTTTACAATGCGGTGTCGATTTCCATGACTTTTTTCCTGTCGGGTTTTTTCCTGAGATTTCAGGAGGCGTTCAGAAAGGTCGCGGTATTCTTCGCGCCGCACGCATACGGAATATACTGGCTTCAACAGGTTGTGCTCATGCCTTTTCTGTACGTCATCAAACCGTATAACGTGCCGATAGTTCTGAAATTCGCGGTTTCCATACCGGTGAACATCGTGGTCTGCTTGGTGTTAACCCGCTGTGTTCTGAAAAGGACTCCATTTTTTTAAGAATATCGGCCGCACTGCCGAAAAATAAAATAGAGGAGCGCACGAGAGGAGGTGATGCCCATGACGGAGATGATCAAAGGGCTGAGCGACATGCAGACAGCGGCTATAGGAACACAGATAGGCGCGGCGGTGATGGCGAAAACCCTGAACACTACAGCGGATCTACAAAAGGATTTGGTGGAGCAGTTGTTGGGTAAATCGGGCATCGGGCGGACTCTCAATATTGTGGCTTGATGCGCTCTCAAACCACAAGAACCCCGGTTATTTCCGGGGTTTTTTGCTGATTATCATGAAGGGAGATATATGTGATGGAACGATTCGAAGCGGCAAAGAATTTTTATATAGAGGATCACGCGGTGCTCATGGCGTTATTCACGAAGTCGGCTATGGAAAAATACGCCGGCAGAGGTGAAAAAGCGATTTTGAGAGCCATTGCGGTTTATGGGAGGGAGCGCGGGCTGCGCGCCGCTATGAGATGCGTCAGCGATAATGAGAGCCTCTCCATGGAAAATTATATTCTTTACGGAGAGTGGTACGATCCCAAGGGCGCGTCGAAATCCGAGATAGCCGCGCTCGCCCCCGATTACAGAACCAACATGACGGTCTGCGGCTGGTGCGAAACGTGGATCGAGCACGGTCTTCTGGAATATGGACGGGTATACTGCGAAAACGTCGACGAGAATCTGGTATACGGTTTCAATCCTGAATTAAAACTGGTTATGGGTAAAATGCTGTCGCACGGCGAGGGAGTATGTGAATTTTGCTGGACAGGCTGCCGTTTGGAGGATGCCTCGGAATTTTCGCGCAAAAGGCATGAGAAAATCCCGCGCGTAACGAGAGATTTTCTCTATCACTGCGGGCATCTCACGTCGACGTTCCGACGAGAGATTTTAGTGGAACTCGGCTTATTAAAGGGAGATGAAATAATATCGTCGGCGTTGGAGGAGTATGAAAAAATCTTCGGAGCGGAAAAAAGATCGTACATCGCAAACGAATCCCTGCAAAATTTTTTGACGATTTGAATCGTGTTATATGACCTGACTTTTACAGTCCGAGAAGAGAGTAAGTCCAGTGAAGCCTTACAACACTGGACTTTGTCATGATTGACCGATATAAAAGGCTGTTATGCTACAAAATGTTTTTCAGGAACCTGTTAAACACTTCCTGTTCTCCAAACACTCTCCGGTCTTTCTGCTACAACTGTAAAAATCAGGTTATAGTATAATCTTCTCAAATAAATTATCTTGCGGAGGATGATTCACTGAATATACCGATTCTCAAATTTGCGCGAAACTCTATATCACGCGCCGCTTCGGTTAAAAGCGCCCGCGGAGTGTCGTTGACATTGACCGCCCTTTCGATGGCGAGCAAACCTCTGGGTTATGCGCGAACTCTGTGGGTGGCATGGGCTTTCGGTACGTCGCCCGGCATGGACGCTTTTCACCTCTCTTTTGGCATAGTGTCCCTGTTCTCGGGCTGCATCGGAATGACCCTGGAGTCCACCATACTCCCCGAAATTGTGCGGCTGAAAGAGGAATCCGGAGGCAGCGAGACGAGCAGATCCGTCATGGCGCTCGTCTCTTCTGTTGTCCTGCTGCTCACGGCACTGTTGATATCCGCCATGATAATAGCCCCCGGCGTGCTTATAAAATTTTTCGCCGGCGGCTTCGACCAGGAACGGATAGTGATGGGCGCGCGTACGATGTTGTGGCTCGCTCCTCTCGCGGGCGTCATGATGTACAAGCCGGTGCTGAACATCTGGGCGACCTTCACGGAACGATACACCCTGTTGTCGCTCATATCGACTATATTCAACTTCATAGCCATTCCCGCGCTGCTGATCTCCGCTCCGTTTATAGGCGTATACAGCGTGGCGTTCTCGTCAAGCGCCGGACACTTCGTTCTGTTCGTCATGTTTCTGCTGTTCATGCGCGGAGTTCCCATAACATGGCGCCCGAGCGCCATACTGAAAGAAAGCGCTGTCAGGATATGCAAAAATTCGGCCTGCCTGATGGCCATCATAGCGGCGGGCAGCCTTTACGTCATAGTGGACAAATATTTCGCGTCCAGTCTTCCCTCGGGATCGGTCTCCGCTATAAGCTACGCCGATACGATAATCGGATTTATAGCTTCACTCACCGGAGTATCGATGAATTTTTTCCTGTCGAAAATTACAAAAATCGCCGTCCGCGACCCTCTTGAGGCCAAGAATGTCACAAAAAGCGCGATCTCCCTATCCATAGCTTACCTCGTACCCGCGAGCGCCTTTGTCATCGCCTCGTCCGAAGCGATAGTATCAATCGTTTTCGGCTGGGGCAGTTTTGACGCGCATTCCATATCGATGACATCGACATGCCTGGCGTCGTACTGCCTTGGGTTTTCGTTTTCTATCGCCTCCACGATGATGTACCGTCATGCGCTCGCCGTTCGGAAACTCGGGATAACTGTCGTCCTGAGCTACATATCGGTGGCGTTGAACGTGTTTCTGGACTGGGCGCTGATCGGCAGGTTGGGACTGCTGGGGCTCGCGATGGCAACAAGCGTGTCGGGCATACTGGTTTTCGTGATGTATTATTACACGATAATGCGATCCTCGTTGATTCGTTACCTGATGAACATAAAATTTTTCGAACAAGCGATCCTGGCGGGCATTCTGGCTTGCTGCCCGCAGTTTGTCGGACGTTTCGGAAGCGCCGCGCACCTCGCGGCATCGGCCGTCCTGTTCGTTCTATACCTTTACGCCGCTGAACGGCTCAGCCTGATGCCTGAAGTACCCGTCCACTGGAGGCCGTCCAGCCTGGCGAAGTTTCTTTTTTCAACGGCGAAGTTATTTGCGCGGATACAATAAATCCCTATTACAGACCGGAAATCGGGCAGGAGGCCTATCGATAACAAGAGGCCTCCTGCCCGATTTGAATCCTAGCCCTACACCGGCGGCAGAGCCAGTTGCGCCGCGCTGTTCAGGAAGTTCCAGGGCTTGTTGAAATGCGGCTGGAAGAAAAAGTCCACTATCGCCAAATCGTCGACCGTCATGCTGTTCTGGATGCACACCGATATGGTGTTGATAGCCGGAGTGAGGTCGGCTTTCGACATTATCTGGGCTCCCAATATCCTGCGCGATTCGCGTTCGTAAACCAGTTTCAGCTTTACGTTCTCGTATGACGGCATGAATTCCGGTCTGTAGTTATCGGCGTATGTTACGGACTGAGCGTCGAAACCGGCTTTTTTTGCCGACTCTTCCGACAGACCGGTGCTGGCTATGCAAAGATCGTAGATTTTAATCCCGCTCGTCGCCTGAGTGCCGAGATACTTTGTCGTATTTTCCTTGATATTGCGCGCCGCCAGCATGCCCATACGGACCGCGTTAGTGGCGAGCGGTATATAATCATAATCGCGCTTGACGTTGTTCCACACCGTAGCGGAATCTCCGGCGGCGAACACATCCGGATGCGACGTCCGCATATATTCGTCGACCTTTATCGCGCCGTTAGGAAGCATGTCCAGCTTGCCCTTGAAGATATCGGTGTTGGGGCGGAAGCCTATGCACAGCACCACCATGTCGGCCTCGTACTCGCCTTTGTCGGTGACGATGGCCGATACCCTGCCGCCATCTCCTTTAAACGACTTCACGCTTTCGCCCAGCGCGAACGACACGCCCTTTTCCGCAAAGAGTTTAGCCGGAGCTTCCACAAACTCGCTGTCGAGATATTTCGGAAGAATCTGGCGCTCCATATCGACGACAATAACTTTCTTGCCGCGCACTTGAAACGCCTCCACGAGTTCCGTGCCGATATATCCTGCCCCAACGATCGCCACACGGCGCGCGCTCTTGGTTTTTTCAGCTATCTCTTTCGAATGGGCGTAGTTCTTGCAGATGAGAATATTGTCCAAATCGCTGTTTTCTATCTTCGGTTGTATCGGCCACGAACCGGTCGTAATTACAAGTTTGTCGTACGAGTCGTCAAATTCCTCTCCGGTCACGATGTTTCTCACATGAATTTTTTTGGCTTCGAGATCGACCGATAGAACATCGTGTTTCATTTTAGCGTCGACCCCGAGTTCGGTCAGTTTTTCGGGCGAACAGTAGAACAGCCCCGCCTGATCTTTGATTATGCCCTCCACATACAGCGCTATTCCGCATGAAAGAAACGAAATATTGTCGTTGCGTTCGTAAACGACTACATGAGCGTCCTTGTGCAGGGCCGCGATGTTCAGTATTGCGGCGGTACCCGCGTGAGTGCATCCGATGACCACAACTTTCATAAAGCACACCTCCGTATCGGTTTTGTTGTTTATGAAACTTATATTAATTCCAAATCAAACTTACGTCCAGCGTACATACTACTCTGTTAATATTATTCCGGCGATAAATTTTCCCGAAAGGCGGGTGCGGATCGATGAAGCACAGAAACCCCGTGTACGGAAATCTGAAATCCATGACGCGAATCCTGGGCGGGTTTCCACTGGCAAGATACCTGGATGAATATCCCGGTCTTGTTCTGTACCACGGAAGCGTCGACGACGCTTACGAAAACTATGCCTTATACGACCCGGGGCATATATGTGCGGGAAAATTTTCCGAAGAGTTTGAAATTTCGGCAAAATTCGGCCTTGACTTTTTCGCGCGCACAGGACGCCCCCATATATGGCCGCTGTTTCATGGGACGCCTAGTGAAGCGGGGAGCGTTCTCGAAAAATTGGGAGTCGAGCGCTGCGAGGATTTTTACGCTATGTCCGCGGATACCGAGAGAACGGAACAATCACAAAATTTCGGCGATTTCAATATCCTCGGGCCGCTGCGCGGGGAGACAGAAGCGCGGGCGTGGGCCGCGTCGGCCTGGCGCGGTTTCGACTCCGACGAAGACGCGCCGGAGCCCTTTATAGCGTTCGCGCGCAACTTAGCGGAACGCCGCGAATTTTCGCTGTTTCATATAAAAGGACGGGCGACCGGAATGCTGTTTGCCGGCGGCGGCATCTGCGGTATTTATTACGTATCCACGCTGCCGGAATTCCGAGGGCGCGGGCTTGGCGGCGCCATAGTGGACAGGCTCAAAGCCCGCGCCGCTGAACTCGGTTTCGGCAAAGCCGTCCTGCTCGCGACGCCTTCCGGACGTCCTCTGTACCGGAAACACGGCTTCGCGGAGCTGGAAACCGTAATGATTTATCGTTCGGAATAGCGGCGCTCAATACCTGTTATCGAATATCCTGGTCGATTTTTTCTCGCTTCTCGGCAGATCGCCCATTCCGACTGCTTTCGCGTTGACGGTTATTCCTATCGCCGCCTTGAAGGAATCCCTTACTGTCTTTTCGAGGCCGTCATACCCGCCGCCCGGCACTTCCGTCTCGAAGAACAGCGTCACTATATCCTTGCCGTTCATGTGATCGATCATTATCTGATACTCGCTGCTCACGCCATCGATGGTGGCAAGCAGCTCGTCGACGCGGCTCGGATAGACTATGGAGCCCTTTACCTTGACCATGTCGTCCGATCTTCCTATGAGAGTGTCGATACGGGGGTATTTCATCCCGCAGCCGCACTCGCCGGTCAGTTCTCTCGTGAGGTCGCGTGTGCGGTAACGCACGAGCGGAGCGCCCTCCTTTTTCAGGGTAGTTATGACCAGTTCCCCCACCTCGCCCGGTTTCACGCGGACACCGGTTTTCGGGTCGATGATCTCGTAGTGCAGATAGTCCGTCCACATATGCATGCCGCAAGCGAGGTCACAACTTATCCCTATGCCCGGACCGTATATCTCCGTCAGTCCGTATATGTCATAAAGCCGGACGCCAAGCTCCAGCGCTATTCGTTTCCTCATCTTTTCCCCCCAGCGCTCCGAACCTATCAGCGCCCTTTCAAGGTGAATTTTATCCCCTATACCCCTGTCGGTTATCTTTTCGGCCAGCAGCAGCGCATAGGATGAAGTCGCGCAGAGCACCGTCGATTTGAGATCCATCATCATCGCTATCTGCTTGTCGGTGTTGCCGGGGCCCATTGGAAGCGCCATAGCGCCGAGCATTTCCGCGCCTGCCTGAAATCCGATTCCAGCCGTCCACAGCCCATAGCCCGGCGTTATATGCACTCTGTCCCGTTTCGTCACCCCAGCCGTCTCGTAACAGCGTTTGAACATGACAGCCCAGTCGTTCACGTCGCGTTTCGTGTAGGGAATGATCACCGGCGTACCGGTAGTACCCGAAGACGAGTGAATACGCACTATTTTTTCCTCACGAACGGCTCTCAAGCCAAGCGGATACGCCCCGCGCAGGTCGTCCTTCTCCGTAAACGGCAGTTTCACGAAGTCGGCCTCGGTCTTTATATCCTCGGGGTCTATATCGCTGAAATATTTGCCGTAAAATTCACTGCGTTTCGCGCGCCCGATATTGATTCTTATCTCTTTGAGCGTTTCCTCGGTCATTTCCATTTCGGCACCGTCTTTCGTCTTTTATTTTTTTACCATCTCAGCGCCTGTCCGAAGCGCGTTTTTGTTCATATCCGCTGCGCCGTCCGTAAAGCGCTCGATGATCGTCCGTTCCATATCGCTCATCGAGAACGGCAGAACGCCGCAGGCCGTCGCCGCTCCGAGTATGGCCACGTTGAGACACCTCAAACCGCATTTTTCGCCGATATATTCGCCGCTCAGGACATGCAGGCGGACCACGGCCGAAGTGATATGGGCCATAACCTCCGCGGCGTCGTAACCGCCCGCCCCGCTAGGAGAAAAAGGCATTACCGCCCTGTCGCAGACTATCATCATCCCTCCGGGCTTGAGCCACGCCATCGCCCGAAGCCCCTCGCACGGCTCGAACGCGAGGATGACGTCCGCTCCGCCGGGCAATATCAAAGGGGAATGAATATTGCCACCCATGCGGACATGGCTCGCTACGCTGCCGCCGCGCTGAGCCATGCCGATTGTCTCGCTGCCGCGCACGTCCAGGCCCACGGAAATGGCGGCGCTGCCTATAAGGCGGGATGCGAGAATCGTCCCCTGTCCGCCTACCCCCGCTATCAGACAGTCCGTAATTTTAACGCCCCCTCTTCTATAGCTCCGAATTTGCACAACTGTGCGCACACTCCGCAGCCGGTACACGCCGAGCCGTCGATGGAGGCCTTTTTACCCTCCATCGTGAGCGCCGGACAGCCGAGGTTTTTGACGCATACGGCGCACCCTGCGCATTTAGCCTCATTGATTGCGGATATCCCGTTTTTGCCGCGGATAAGAGAAACGCATTCGCCCTCGAAGATGATCGCCTTCACTCCGGGAAGCGACATCGCGCGTTCCACCGCGGATGCCGACGCGGAGAGATCGAACGCGTTCACCCGTTGTATATCGTCGACGCCGAGGGCCGAAAGCACTCCGCATATGTCCGCTTTGCGCGTCACGCCGCCCATGGCCGTCCTGCCGGTACCAGGGTGCGGCTGGCCCCCCGTCATCGCCGTCGTGGAGTTATCCAGTACGGACACAATGATGTCGGCCTTGTTGTAAACGGCGTTTAACACACCGGGGATACCCGTATGAAAAAACGTCGAGTCTCCAATGAAAGCGAAATTGACCGTGTCGGGCTCGACGCGGTGAAGCCCCTGAGCCATAG
>JAISYN010000310.1 GCA_031269915.1 Synergistaceae bacterium | reverse complement strand
TTCCACAAGCTGCAGCGGCGGCAGGTTTCCCGACTGTCTGGGCGATATCGGGCCGGAACCGCTCTGTATATCGTTGACGTCAGTCACTCTGCCGCGGCGGTGCGCCGCCACCGAAATGGTCGTATCGAGATTGCAGACGATGAAATCGCACTCGGCAACAGGTTTGCCGAGCTTATCGGCCTCCTTTGCCGCAACGGCTTTGTGGTTCAGCGTGTGAAATACGGACTTGTGTTTTATATCCGGCAAGCCCGTAATGTGCGCCATGCCAGTCATTTCGTCGACGGTCGGAGGGTCTACCACGAGCGCGTATCTGGCGCCCGCCAGATTGGCAAGCCGCAACGCTATGGGAGCGCCCATGTTCATCGGGCTTTCTCCGTATTTGCACGAAAGGAGGTCGTCGACCATTTCGGCGCTTATATGATATACGCCGCTGTCCACAGGATGCAGCATGCCTCCGACTGATACGAAAACGCCTATATTGCTCAGAATATCCCCCTTGCCGGAAATGAGTTCCATTATACGCTTGGCGCGGAATTCCTCCTGTTGCGCTACGGAGGGAAACAGTTCGAGTTCCATCGACGTGTAATACTGGCTCTCTCCCCACAGAAAGCTGTAATCGTCATACAGGGCCACCTTTGTATGCGAGTAATAAGGGCTCACGGCCAATGTAACCATCTTTAACGCTTCCTTTCCTCACAAAGCGTAATTCGATCTTCAGAGTCAGCAGTACAATAAATATACACCAAAATTGAGGAAATAAACAATTTTAAAAGATATTTATAGTCTTACAGGCTCATATTGAATCGAAAGGTATAAAAAAAGCGACTTCGCTAGGAAGGCGCTTTTTCATAAATAATAATATTATGATATTCGCAGAAATTACTTCTTTTTTGCCGGCGTGTTGACCGCGTCCTTGAGAGCTTTTCCGGCGCGAAAAACAGGAACTTTCTTCGCCGGTATGTTGATTTCTTCTTTCGGATTCTGGGGGTTGCGCCCCTTGCGGGCGGAACGGTGCTGCACTTCAAACGTTCCAAACCCTACCGCCTGAATCTTATCTCCCTTCGCGAGAGCCGCCTGAATAGCGTGGAAAACAGCATCCACTACTTCAGCGGCCTTCTTCTTGGTCAAACCCTCAACTCCAGCGACAACTTCATTTGCTAACTCAGCCTTCGTCACTACTACTCCACCTCCATAATTATGTTAGGCTAACGTTTTGAAAGCCCTGAGACTATGCCATTTCTGAATCTTGCCGGTTTCAAAAAAACAACGGAGTTATTATGCACATAAACTGTGCCACAGTCAAGCTTTTATTGAGATTAAGCTGAATTTTTCTCTTTTTTATTTCTGAAGAACAGTCTTATCGGCGCGCCCGAAAAGTCAGCCATATTGCGGAGAATGTTCTCCAAACGGCGCTCAAAGGGCTTTCCGGCCAGTTTTTCGTCGTTCACGAAGAAGACGAACGCCGGCGGCGAACCATCAACCTGCGTACAAAAATAAATTTTGAGATACCTGCCGCGTCCGTCACCCGGCATCCTTTCAAAGGCCAAAATCTCCCTGACGAGCTTGTTGAGTTCCGAGGTCGGTATGCGCCGGCGCGTATTTTCATCCACGGCGGAAAGACAGTCCCCAAGTTTGGAGATCCCTCGCTTCGTCAGAGCCGAAATGAAAACCGCCGGCGCGTGCGCGGCGAACGGCAGCTCGTCCTTCAGTTTTTCCCTGATTTTGCCGCCGAATTTCGCGTCTTTTGGAGCGAGATCCCATTTGTTCACCGCGATTACAAGTCCCCGTCCGCGGCGCAGCACATGAGACAGAAGGCGTTTATCCTGATCCGTAGCGATTTCGGCGGCGTCGAGCAATACTATTGCCACCCGGCACCTGTCTATGGCCTGATATGTGCGGACAGCGGAATAATATTCCACATCCTCGTCAATTCTGGATTTGCGGCGCAGCCCGGCGGTGTCGAGAAAACGATATTGCCGCCCGTCCAGTTCGACTGTACAGTCAACGACGTCCCTCGTAGTGCCGGGATTTTTAGACACCAGAGAGCGCTCGCTCCCGGCGAGCGCGTTCAGCAGACTCGATTTGCCCACGTTGGGGCGTCCTACGAGCGCAACCGGTATCTCACCCGACGCTTCTTCCCCATAGACATCCTCGCGGTCGTCCGGCAGAAACGCCGCCATTTCGTCCAGCAGATCGCCCATGTTGAAATTATGAACCGCGCTCACGGGCAATACTTTTTCAAAACCCAGAGAAGCCGCTTCGTAAACCGGGTCCATGCTGTCGGGGTTATCCACTTTGTTTACGGCTACTACCACTTTACGTCCGCTCCTGCGAAGCATGAAGGCTATTTCAGCGTCCATCGGAGCGACTCCGTCACGCCCGTCGAGAACGAATATCACGCCGTCGCTCTCTCCCAGCGCATGCTTCACCTGTACGGCCATCTTGTCCATTATGTCCGCGTCTCCGTCCGCGGTGTCGCCCATAATACCCCCGGTATCGACGATGTAAAAACGCTTCCCGGCCCACTCCATTTCACCGTAGAGCCTGTCCCTGGTGACTCCCGGAAAATCGTCCACTATCGCCTCGCGGCGGCCAAGCAGCCTGTTGAAAAGCGAAGATTTCCCCACGTTCGGACGGCCGACTATCGCTATTATACCCACAAATCCACCAGCTTTCGGTTTACGGCACGATTTTTCCATACTATACCAGAAGGAGCGGCGTTTGTGGATAGCTGCGCCCGGCTGCATGTGATAATATTTGTGTTATGCGAAACTACAGGCAGGTGACGAAAAATGTGCGGAATCATGGGATACGTTGGTGAAAAACCGGCCGCGGGAATAATTCTGGATGGGCTCGCCAAACAGGAATACAGAGGTTACGATTCGGCGGGAATAGCTCTCCGTCGCAAAGACGACATAATAAACGTCAAAATAGTGGGCAGGGTCTCGGAACTGACGCGCAAAGTCAAAGAACTGCCTTCGGAATGCTCCGCCTCCTCGTCGGGCATAGGGCACACAAGATGGGCGACACACGGCGGAGTCACCGAGACTAACGCTCACCCGCACGAGAGTTCGGACGGTATGGTGATACTGGTGCATAACGGCATCATAGAGAATTCACGCGAAATAAGGGCACATCTCGAATCCGAAGGCGTCGGATTCATCACCGATACCGATACCGAGGCGGCGTGCCAGCTTCTCGCGGTACTGTACAAAGAGTGCGGCGACGCGAGGCGGGCTATGCGCGCCCTCGTCGGGAAACTGCGCGGGGCTTTCGCTCTCGTCATCATGTTTCGCGATATTCCTGACGAGATATGGTGCGCCCGCAAGGGCTCCCCGCTTGTCACGGCTTTCGACGGAAGCGCCGCTTACTGCGCGTCCGATCCAACAGCCCTCCTGGAGTATACGCACGACCTGTTTTTTCTCGAAGAGGGGGAGATGGCCTCTCTCTCGCCCAAATGCTGCAAATTTTACGGCTTCGACGGCGAAGAGAGGAGCAAGAAGACGATACATCTCAACTGGGACAGCGTAATGGCCGACAAGGGACACTTCGACCACTTCATGCGCAAGGAGATAGGCGAACAGCCCGACGTACTGCGGCTCACCATCGACACGCATACGATAGTGACGAACGTCGCAATGGACAAGAGCCTGACCCTGCCCCCCGGATTGATGAAACAAATCCGCAGAGTGCAGC
This sequence comes from Synergistaceae bacterium, assembly GCA_031269915.1. GTDB lineage: Bacteria > Synergistota > Synergistia > Synergistales > Synergistaceae > JAIRKI01. Next base: position 6,250 of record JAISYN010000310.1, on the reverse strand, counting down.
TCGTCGCGTGCGGAACGTCGCATTACGCCACTTTAGTGGCGCGGGATATTATGGAAAGGCTCGACGGCGAACTCGATATCAGAGTGGAAGTGGCGTCCGAATACCGTTACAGAAACGTGAGCGGCGGCAGGGATACGCTCGCGATTTTCGTCTCGCAGAGCGGCGAAACTGCCGATACCTTGGCGGCGGCGCGTATAGCCAGGTCGAAGGGAACGTGCTGCGTGGCCGTAACGAACGTACGGGGTTCGACGATAGACCGCGAAGTGGAACATACGCTGCTGTCCATGGCCGGACCGGAAGTGGGAGTCGCCGCTACAAAGACGTTCATGGGACAGATAAGTCTGCTCGCGCTGCTCGCTATGGCGCTTCTCAAAGACAGGGGAACGCTTTCAGCGGGGGACGAGGCAAGGCTTATAGGCGGCTTGAGAACGCTGCCGGCCCTCCAGCAGGCCATACTGGAACGCGAGGACGAAATAAAATCCCTCGCCGAAAAATACTCCGATTCAAAAGGATTTTTCTTCATAGGCCGCAGGGAGTGCGTCCCTCTGACGATGGAAGGCGCGCTGAAACTGAAAGAGATAGCCTACCTGCCATCCGAAGCCTACGCCGCCGGAGAGATGAAGCACGGCCCCATCGCAATGCTGGACGAGAAACTCACAGTGATCGCGCTGGCTCCGGACACCGACCTGCGCGAAAAGACGCTTTCGAACGTCGAGGAATGCAGGGCGCGCAACGCTCCGATAGTGCTCATAGCGTCCGAGGGCGACGAAGACGCGCGGGGACGCGCGAACGATATAATTTTCGTACCGAGAACGGAGCCGGAGCTATTTCCTTTCATAGGAGCGATTCCGCTCCAGCTTTTCGCGTACCATACGGCGCGTACGCTCGGACGCGACATAGATATGCCGAGAAACCTCGCAAAAAGCGTCACAGTGGAATGAGGAAAAGAGAGAGGCAAAGCGTGTGAACCGGCTTCGCCTCTCTCTTTTTTGCGGTTTATTTCAGCGACTTGTAATAAGTGGCGAATTCCCTGTCGTGGACCAGGATATGATCTTTCAGCCATCCTACGACTGTCTTGTTTATTTCCATGTTGTTGGCCGGCGACGGCCCCTCTTTCAGGTATTTTTCCTTCAGCTTGCGAAACACTATGACGTAATCGTCGTGAAATTTCTTGTGCTGCACCGTTTTGGGATATTTCGAATCGGCCTGCATCTTCTGCTCGTCGGAGAAATGCTTCTGAATATATTTATCGAGAAAGATCAGCGCCTCCTTGTGACGGTTCTCGTTTGACTGATCGAGAAGTATATCCACTTGGCGGAACAGTTCCTTGTGCTGTTCGTCGATGAGGTTTATGCCGGTTTCCAACGATTTGCTCCACAACATTTAAATTTTCTCCCCTTCCCATTTTTAAGGAAGCGCTGATTAATTCGCTTAAACGACATTTTTACCGTTTAGAAACACAGGCGCCGCAAGGATATAAATCTTTGCCCTTTAGGCCCCTAACGATAAATCAGCCCTTCCTTAAGAACATACGAAAACCTGCGCCACGGCGGGCGCTAAGCGCTTTCCTCGATAAATTTCAGGGCGTTTCGCGACGTTATATTTTCCGCGGCGTCCCCGGCAATATGGGCCGAATCCATCATAGCCCTGTATTTGGGATACCGAAGCAGCGGAAAATCCGAGCCGTAAAATATTTTTTCGCACACCCACGGCGCCGAACAGAGATCGAAGATTTCGCTCCCATATACGAACGGTGAAGCGGCGGTGTCGTAACGCACGTTCTGCAAAAAAAATCTCGAGTCCGGCATTGCCTCGTACATGAAAAGCCCGCCGCCCCAGTGCCCCATCACTATTCTAAGTTCCGGGTGATTCCTCGCGAACATGTACGCCTCGCGGGGACCCGTTTTGCCCTTGCCAGGATACTCGCGCCCAACCGGCTCCGCAACGTGGAGCAGCACGAACATCCCGTTTTCGTGGCACACAGAGGCAAACCTCCACGTCTCGTCAATATCGCTCACTTCGAAATCCTGACCGTCTGGAAAAACCTCGCCCACTCCTATAGCGCCCAGGCCGGCGCACCGTTCTATTTCCGCCGCGGCGCCACGGGCAAGCGGAGGAACGACCGCAAGCGGTTTCAACTTTCCGCCCGATTTTTTTGCCGCGTCAATCGTATAGTCGTTGCACAGCCTGCACAGCCCGAGGTCCTTGAATCCGAAACCGAAAATCCAGCTTTCGCTCACTCCGTCTTCTTCCATAGCCGATAAAACGTCGTCCGCCGTACCCCATCTATGAGCGCGTCCATACGCCATATCCGAGAAATAACTTTCGGTTCGGGCTATCTTCTCCCAACCCGAAATGATTTCCTGCGGATAAACATGCACGTGCGTATCTATTATCATGTCAGCAGTATAACACAAGAGCGGCCTGTAAAAATACGGCCGCTTCGTTATTTTGTAATTTTATTATACTTGCGTTATCGGACAGGAGATCGCGCCGCAAGGCGCGCGGGCTTACTTGAGTTCGATCTTCGCCCCGGCTTCCTCCAGCTTCTTTTTGATCCCGTCCGCTTCGTCCTTGCCAGCGGCTTCCTTGACGGCCTTGGGCGGATTGTCGACGAGATCTTTGGCTTCCTTCAGGCCGAGGCCCGTTATCTCGCGTACAACTTTGATGACGTTTATCTTGTTTGTTCCGTGATCGACAAGTATTACGTCGAACTCCGTCTTTTCTTCCTCCGCGGCGGCGGGCGCGGCGGCGGGGCCGGCTATGGCCGCTGCCGCCATAGGGGCGGCGGCGGAAACTCCGAATTTCTCCTCGAGTTCCTTTACGAGTTCGGAAAGCTCCAGTACCGACATTTCCTCTATCGCTTTTACAAGTTCATCACGTGTCATAATGCGATTTCCTCCTTAAAAAATTTTATAGTCTCAGCCTCATGCCGCTAAGCGGCATGTTCTTTCTGCTCCTTGATCCGGGAAAGAGCGGTGACAAGCCCGCGCGACGGGCCCGACAGCACGGTGACAAACGACCTCATGGGACCGTTGAACGTTCCAAGCAGCATGGAAAGCAGTACTTCTCTGGACGGAATATCCGCGAGAGCGATCACCTGCTCCCTTGTAAGGAGATGTCCTCCCAGGATTCCGCCCTTGACGACGAGGGCCTCGTTGCCCTTCTCTTTTGAAAAGTCGCGGATGGCGCGGGCCGTCGCGGCGGCGTCGTCATAAGCGAAAATGTACGCGTTCGGGCCGAAGCCCATTTTGTCCGCCTCAATCTGTCCCGACTCTTTCAGCGCCATGCGCATAAGAGTATTTTTAGCGACTTTCATCTCCCCGCCGGAAGCGCGTACCGCCCTGCGCACAGCGGTCGACTTCGAAACCGTCAATCCCCTGTACTCGGCGACGAATATCGCTTTGCTCGACTTGACACGCTTCGCGAGTTCGTCTATTTCGGCGCGTTTTGTTTCTGTTGGCATAAATTCACCTCCATTCATCTAAAAGTCAAAACAAAAACCGGACGCACATCACGGCCCGGTTTGAATCGGCGAACATCAGATATTCGCGCCCGAACCTCGGCGGGAGATTAAGTCCTCGCGGACGCCCGCTGTCTTAAGCTCATGCCTGTTTTACTGTAAACAGTCTGACTTCATCACTCCGCGGCAGTTTCCTTTTGCGCTGCGGCCTCGTCGATCTTTATGCCGATCCCCATCGTCGACGAGATTGTCATTCCCTTGATATAAGTTCCTTTGACCGCGGACGGACGAACTTTCACTATGGCCTTTATCAGTGTCCGCAGATTGTCCTGAAGCTGCTCAGCCGCAAAAGACGCGCGCCCCACCGCGTTGTGGATGATACCGGCCTTGTCCACCCTGAATTCCACGCGGCCGGTCTTTATCTCTTTCACGGCGCCTGCTACATCGAAAGTGACCGTGTTGGTCTTTGTGCTGGGCATCAGACCGCGCGGCCCAAGAAGTTTTCCGAGACGGCCGACTACTTTCATAACGTCGGGGGTCGCGATTACGGCGTCAAAATCCATCCATCCGCCCTCTATCTCGGCGATCTTTTCTTCTCCCCCCGCGAAATCGGCTCCCGCCTCCTCCGCTTCCCTGACCTTTTCTCCGCCCGCTATAACCAGTACCTTTTTGGAATGACCCGTACCGTGAGGAAGCACCACGGTACTTCTGACCTGCTGGTCAGCGTGACGAGGATCGACCCCGAGCCTGACATGAAGCTCGATGCTTTCGTCAAACCCGGCGTTCGCGCATTCCTTGATAAGCGCCACGGCTTCCGCCAATTCGTAACGTTTCTGTGTGTCCACCTTTTCCAACAGCGCTCTGAATCTTTTGCTTTTTCTTGACATATCTCATACCTCCCGTGGTGACAAACGGAAACATCTCATAAACGCTTCCTCCCACTATGTTCGCGCCCGAAGCGGTTTAACCTAACCTATTATCTCGACTCCCATCGACCTCGCGGTACCCTCGAGCATCCTCATCGCCGCGTCAATGCCTCCGGCGTTCAGATCCGCCATTTTGAGCGCCGCTATCTCCTGTATCTGTTTGCGCGAGACCTTGCCTACAAAACTCTTGTTCGGCGTACCAGAGCCTTTTTCTTTGCCTATGGCCTTCTTGAGAAGTATGCTCGCGGGAGGGGTCTTCATTATGAAGGAGAAACTGCGATCCGCGTATACGGTGATCACGACCGGGATTATCATTCCAATCTGATCGGCCGTTTTGGCGTTGAACTGCTTGACGAACTCCATTATATTAATGCCTCGCTGTCCCAACGCCGGCCCCACCGGTGGAGCAGGTGTAGCCTTACCTGCCGGGAGCTGAAGTTTCAGCTCCCCAATTACCTTTTTCGCCATATAGAAAAATACCTCCTTAAATTTTAGGGCGTCTCCAGAAAATTCGCGCCGCAATTACGTATAACCGGCGGACGAAATCCGCGGACGTTCCCTTATTCATTATTGAACCGCCGGCGTCGCGCGTCGGCGGCGATAAGTTCAACTCAAAAAACGGACCTGCAGACCCGACGGCCGCCCATATTATAACTTTTCGAGATCCGTATGGTCAGCTTCCGTCAAGGTCTCTCTGCCAAAAACGGTGACGCTGAATTTCACCTTGCCCTTGTCCGCGTTGACCTCGACCACAGGGCCAACCTGATTCGCGAAAGGACCGTTCTTTACCTTGATGGTATCGCCAGGTTTGAACGCTATCTCGATCTTGGGCTTGGCCTGATCCTTCGTTATCTTGGTCATTATCTCCCCGACTTCTTTGGGAGACAGCGCTATCGGATGATTGCCGGTTCCTACGAAACCGGTCACTCCCGGCGTATGGCGGACGACATACCATGACTGATCCTCAAGTATCATTTCCACCAGTACATAACTGGGAAATACTTTGCGCCTGACGCGCTTTACCTTGCCCTCTTTGTTATAAACCCTCTCCTCAACAGGAACCAGGACACGAAATATCCTGTCCTCCATGCCCATCGTGGCGATACGCTGTTCCAAATTCGCGCGAACCTTGTTCTCATAACCGGAATAAGTTTGAACAACGTACCATTGACGTCCTGAGTTTTCACCGAAATCAGCCATTGTCAAAGCCGCTCCAGATAGTTCGTATTCATGCGGTTCAACCTATAAACCACCTCAAAACCTCGGTAAGCAGCATATCCACCAACCCGAGGTAAACGCTGAACACCACCGTCAGAGCTACGACAACTAAAGTGGAATACCAGACCTGTTTTTTTGTCGGCCAAGTGACCTTTTTGAGTTCGGCCCTGGATTCCCTGAAAAAATCCCTTATTCCCGCAAAGTCGAGGACCGTTTTCATACCTCGGCCTCCTAATAAAAATATAATTCATATTCACACATATGGCAGGCCCGGAAGGATTTGAACCCTCAACCCCCGCATTTGGAGTGCGGTGCTCTACCAGTTAGGAGCTACGGACCTGCGCGCAAGGGGTATTCTACACTACTTCGTTTCTTTGTGCAAGGTATGCTTGTTGCACCACTTGCAGTGCTTGAGCTTTTCAAGCTTCTTATGGGACTTTTTCTTGTTCACCTGCGTCACATAATTACGGCGCTTACATTCAGTACATTGCAACCCAACTATATCCGCCATTTTAAGACCTCACTCTATTATCTCGGTGACGACGCCGGCGCCGACAGTACGGCCGCCCTCGCGGACAGCGAAACGAAGACCGGGCTCCATCGCTATCGGCGATATCAGACTCACCTCGAACGTGCTGTTATC
>JAISYN010000266.1 GCA_031269915.1 Synergistaceae bacterium | reverse complement strand
GGTTTCTCGGGCGAACATCTTCTGACGGACGATTGCTCGCCCTCAGGGTGGGTATACCGCCCGAGGGTGAATTTTTGGAGAAATCTCGAAAGTCTCCAGCTCGTTCTGGAAAAAGTCGTGGTAAGAGTGGCGTAACGATATGAATGAGGAAGGCGGCACGCTGAAATCTCCCGAACAGCCGCAGGCGGCGTCGCCTTCTGCCGTCGCCCCGTCCGTCGATCGCTCAATGCGATCGCTCATGGAGAGTTATATCGGCAGAATCCCCCAGGAACAGAGGGTAGCGAGCGTGCGTATGGCATGGCAGGAGTTGTGGTGGCGGGCGTCGCGTTACCTCCAGAAAGACGATCTCATGCATATGGGCGAAGCGTTCGTCTACTCCGCCGAAAGTCACGGAGCGCAGCTTCGTTATAACGACGACCCGTATATAGTACATTCGCTCGGCGCGGCAAGCGCTCTCTCCGACATGCAGCTTGACGTGCAGACGCTCATCGCGGCGATTCTTCACGATGTGATAGAGGACACCGACATAACGCCGGAAACTCTCGGGGCTAAATTCGGCGGCGACGTGCTTACGCTGGTGGACGGCGTGACAAAGCTCGGCAAGATACAATTCACGAACGTGGAGGAGTATCAGGCGGAAAATCTGCGCAAGATGTTTCTGGTAATGGCGAAGGACATCCGCGTCGTGCTGATAAAACTGGCCGACCGTCTGCACAACATGAGCACTATAACCGGGCATAAGCGGGAGAAGCAAATAGCCATCGCGAACGAAACGCTCGAAATCTACGCGCCTCTGGCGCACAGGCTGGGCATATATCACATAAAGCGCGAACTGGAGGACATGTCCTTCAAAGTCATAGACCCCGAGACATATTACGATATAAGACGCCGTGTGCGCAAGAAACTCCCCGAGAGCGAACTGTTGATAAAAAGGGGTATGGAGGCGCTGCGCGAACGTCTCTCGGAGGAAGGCGTGCGGGCCGAAATACTTGGCAGGCCCAAGCACTATTACAGTATTTACGAGAAAATGAACCGCAAAAACCTGTCGCTCGACCAGATATACGATCTCCTCGCGCTCCGCGTCATTGTAAACACGCTTGCCGAATGCTATCAGGTTTTAGGTATAGTCCATACGCTCTGGAAACCCATTCCCGGACAGTTTGACGACTATATAGCGAATCCCAAGGGAAACATGTATCAGTCCCTGCACTCGACCGTGGTCGGACCGGAGGGAGATCCTCTGGAGGTGCAGATACGGACATGGGATATGCATCGCTTCGCCGAATACGGAATCGCCGCCCATTGGCAGTACAAGGAGAAAAAAAGCAGATCTTCCGAGATGAGCGGCATGGATAAAAAACTCGCCTGGATACGCCAGGCTCTCGAAGGGCAGGGCGAATACGCCGGCCCGTCGGAATTCCTGGATAACCTGAAAACAGACGTGCTCACCACGGAAGTATTCGTATTCACCCCGCAGGGCAAGGTAATATCGGTTCCCAACGGATCGACTCCTATAGATTTCGCCTACTCGGTGCATACCGAGATAGGCCACAAGTGCGTCGGAGCCATGGTGAACGGCAGAATCGTGCCGATGGACTACACTCTGCAAAACGGGGATATAGTCCGCATACTGACCTCGCCTCAGGGGAAACCGTCGCGAGACTGGCTCAAGATAGCGAAAGCCAACAGAACCCGCAACAAGATACGCTCGTATTTCAGGCAGATAGACAGGGCGGAGCGCGAGGACAAAATAGACCGGGGAAGGGATCTGCTCGATCGGGAGATACAGCGCCGTTATCCCGGCGAGAGGCGTACCATCGACAGTTTCACTCACGTCTTGAGCCGTGTCGCAAGCGACCTTGGAATCACGGGAGTCGAAGATCTCATAGTCTCGATAGGCGTAGGGCACCATACGGCCCAGGGGGTCATGATCAGGGCGGAATCCCTTGTCGCGAGGGACGAGGAATCCTCGCAGACGCCGAAAAGCGGCGCTAGACAGTCCCGCGAGGGAGATTCCGCCGTCGTCGTCGAAGGCGCCGAGGGCGTTCTGGTTACGCTCGCGTTGTGCTGTTTTCCGGTTCCGGGCGACAAGATAATCGGCTGCGTCACTCAGAGCAGGGGAATAACGGTTCACAGGCACGAATGCAAAAACTTGAAAAAAGTGCAGGAGGACAAAAAGGTTTCGGTAGCGTGGGGACACAAAAAGGAGGTTCGATACACGGCTCGGATAAAGGTCGAGGCGAACGACAGGGTGGGCGTATTTGCGGATCTGGGCGCGGCGATAGGCCAGACCGACGGACTTATAGTGAATATCCGCGGAACGGTGATAAACGGAGTCCGGACTAAATTCGTCATAGAACTCCAGGTATGGGATATCGAACATCTGTACCGTGTCATAGCCAGGATCAATCTCATAAAAGGCCTCATAGAGATAACGAGGGAATAGGGGAAACCGTTTTGAGGGTAGTCATTCAGAGAGTCTCGCGCGCCGGCGTATCCTCCGGAGGCGGGGCGGCCGTAGAGATAGGCGGGGGGTTGTGCGCTCTCGTCGGCGTGGCCGCCGCCGACTGCGAGGCAGATGCTTCGTGGGCGGCGGCAAAGACCGCTAATCTGAGGATATTTGAGGACGAGGACGGCAAAATGAACAGATCTCTGCTCGAAACGGGCGGCGAAGCGCTTATTATTTCGCAGTTCACGCTTTACTCCGATTGCCGGAAGGGCAGAAGACCGTCGTTCGCCGGGGCGGCCGCCCCGGAAAAGGCGCATGGGTTATACGAGTCCTTTGTCCGGCATGTGCGGGAATTGGGCGTCTCGGTCAAGACCGGGACGTTCGGAGCGGATATGAGGGTCGAAATTATAAACGAGGGGCCGGTCACCATAATTTTGGACACGGCATGTATTAAAACAGACGACGGGGGACGTGAAAGTAAATAATGAGAATAAAACGCTTTCAAGTGGGCTACCTCTGGACTAACTGCTACGTAGTGGCTAGCGAAACACGCGACGCGCTGGTGATAGATCCCGGCGGGCCGATGGACGATGTGAAGCGTTTCATCGCGGACGGCGGTCTGCGCGTAAAGCGGATACTGCTCACTCACGGTCACGGCGATCACATCATGGGGCTGAAGGAAATAAGGGACCTCGCCTCCGACGGCGTGGCCGTACATCCCGAGGACGCGGATTGTGTGACAAACCCGTCTAAAAATCTGTCGTCGATGATGGGGCCGCCCTTTCAATCCAAGGGCGCTGAATCCGTGTTCAGGGACGGGGACGTGATCCGCGCCGGGGATTTGAGCGCCAGGGTGCTCCATACTCCAGGTCATACCAGGGGCGGATGCTGTTTTTACATCTCCGAGGGAGAGGACGCGCTGCTGATATCGGGCGACACGTTATTCGCCCGCAGCGTGGGACGCACGGACCTGCCAGGCGGGGACGAAAAAGCGCTTCTTGAATCGCTCGAAAAACTCGAGGAATTTCCCGATTCGCTGCCTGTGTATCCCGGACACGGACCCTCCACCACATTAGGCGAGGAGCGCAGGCTCAATCCTTTCTGGCCTCGCTCTGAGGCCCTCCGTCATGGAGACCGGTAAAACCGCGCTGGATATTTATATAACGGCGAACTCGCCCGGGGAAATTTCCGGGCTGGCGACGCCGGTAATCCGCGAAATTCGATCCCGGATACCGCAATGCGGCGTCACTCTGGTCATTCTCCCGTGCCAGTACGCAAGCGGCGAGGAGCTTTCGGCGGGCGGGAGTTCCGGGGCGGATCGCTGCGTCGGCATAGGCGATTTGAACCGGATACTGTCGAATCCGGGCGAAAAAAATCGCGCGCCGGGACTTCGCCTCGTTCTGCATCTGGGAGGAGACGTTGTCTTTTCGATTTATCTGTCGAAAAAATTGCGCTGCCCTTTGTGGATATACTCTTCGCGCCCCCGGTGGAAGCTTTTTGTGGACAGATATTTCGTTCCCGACGAAAAAGCGTTGTCCGGTTTTTTGAAACGCGGAGTAAAAGGGGACAAGTGCGCTGTGATCGGGAATATCGCGCTTGACAGCGTGACGCTGAACGAGACCGAGGAAGAGACCAGGGCGTTTCTGGGGATCGCGCCGGACGTTTCCGTAGTCACGTGTCTCACGGGAAGCAGGCCGATAGAGTACGTCGGGGGCGTGCGTCTCTTTGCCGCCGTATCCCGAATTATCACCGAAAAATTTCCGCGCGTAAAAGTTCTGTTCCCACTGGCTCCGACGGTGCGCGACGACCTGTTCAGATCGGCTCTCTCCGCCTCCGGCCTGGAGTGGAGAGGCGACATCCGTGTGAGGGAGATATCCCTCGGGGGGGGAAGATGGGCGCTTGTAATCAGGGACAGGACGCTCGAAGCTATCAACTGCTCGACACTGGCGCTCGCGGTTCCGGGAACCAATAATCTGCAAGCGGCGGCCCTCCATGTTCCGTATATAATGGTGCTGCCGCTGGACAGGGCGGACGAATACCCGCTCGACGGCATACTCGGGCTTCTGCCGCTGTGGCTGCCGGGATTCAGGCGTTTCAAACGTTTTTACATCAAGCGCTTGAACGAACGGACCAGCTTCGTCTCCCTGCCCAACAAGATGGCGGGCCGTATGGTCGCTCCGGAGATCAGGGGCGTTTTCGAATCCAGGGTGGTTGCCCGCATGGCAGTGGGACTTCTGGAATCGCCGGAGGCGCGGAGAGAAATGTCGAGGACGTTTATGGAACTCACAAAAGAGCGGGGCGCCGCGTCACGCCTCGCGGAGTACGCGTTGAAATTCGCGAGGGGGGAGATGCGATGAGCGGGAATAACCCGGAAACGTCGGAACGGATCAAAAGAACGGCGCTGGATACCGACAGGCTCATAGTGAGGCTTGATACTCTGGCGGGCAGGATAGATACGGCGAAAGCGAATGATAACGAGCATCTGGCTGAATATTACGAAGGACAGTTCGCCGAGGCCTCCGTCGAATTTATGAACGATGTGGAATCCATACTTGACGACTGGTACGCGCTCAACGGCGGAGTTCGTCCTCCGGCGCAGACGGAATATATCGCCCCTGAGACGCTCGACGTCATTCACGACGCGGTAGTCTCGATCGTGCAGGGATTACCGTTGGAGTTGCCGGAAGCGTACCTGCCAAGCCATGACATAGACGAGGCGCAGGGCGTAAACGTCCTCAAGAAAGACGGCGCGAATATCGGGCGTCCCGGTCACAAAGTCGATTTTACAGGCTGACGGATACCGAACCCGCTATCACGAGCGCGACTCCGGCGCTTTGGACGCCGGACAGTTTTTCTTTCAGGAATATCCGTGAAAGCAGCACCGTCATGAATGGGCTGGACGCGGTAATGGGGGATATGACCGAGACGGGGAAGTTCTGCAGGCACAGGGCGAAAAGCACTCCGCTCAGAGCCATCCCGATGACTCCGCTGCCGAGCAGGGCGGCCCAGACCATGACGGGCATTTTTTCTATCGGCGATATGGAATCGGGCGAGAAGCGATGCTGTGCCTCGCGTATCGCCCACGCCATGAAAAAAAATACCGTTCCTCTCAGAAAATAGCTTTCGGTCGGGTTCCATCCGCCTTCTTTCATCAGCAGTTTGATCAGCGGGATATTTATGCCGGAGCATATGGCCGAACCCAAAGCCATCGCGATCCCGCCGGTCATATTGGCCCTTCGCTTTACCTGTTCGTCGAAATCCACCAGCAGATATCCGGCTTTCGTTCCCTCCTCGCGCGCGGAATCTAATCTGATGACGGCTATGCCCGAAATTATCAGTATCGTCCCGCACCAGACGAGCCATCCGGCGTGCTCGTCGAGCAGGACGACGGCGACCGCGACGGAGATCAGCGGATATCCGCTGCCCACCGTCACCGCGAGCGAAGCGCCGATCTTCTGAACGGAGTACACGTACAGCAGGTCGCCGATGATGGACGAAATCAGGACGCTTCCGGCGAGACCCGAAAACAGCCTGACGGTCATGAAAGGCATTTTGCCCGGCTGCGTTATCAGCATTATCAACGCCATTGTAAGAAAGAAAGATATCGACCTCACGACCGGAACGTCGTTAGGGGTACAGCGCGTCATTCCTCTTTTCAAGAGCACCGGCGATACGGCCCACATCAGAGCGACCAGCATCGACGCGAGAAAAGCCCAAATAGGCATATAACTCCCCCAATCCGCGTTTACGCGCGGCCTTTATTATAAATCAACTGCC
>JAISYN010000252.1 GCA_031269915.1 Synergistaceae bacterium | reverse complement strand
ACGCTCTCGTCAGCGCGGCGGGCAATCTTCAGCAAGGATTATACAAAGCGAACCAGGATGTGTATTCGCTTCTCAAGTACGGCGCGAAAATCAGGGAGAATCCTGAAGAACCAGAGAAGACGGTTTACTTTATAGACTGGGAACACTCCCATAATAACGAGTTTGCCATCGCGGAGGAAGTGACGATAAAATCCGGCAGTGAACGACGCCCTGACCTTGTGGTCTACGTCAACGGCATAGCCATCGCGGTGATTGAATTGAAAAAATCCACAGTGTCCGTTTCACATGGCATACGTCAGAACCTTTCCAACCAGAGCGCGCATTTTAACGAGCCTTTTTTTACCACCATCCAGTTTGTCATGGCGGGCAACAACAGCGAAGGGCTTCGCTATGGCACGATAAAAACGCAGGAAAAATATTTCCTCGAATGGAAAAATGACGCCGTCAACACTGCGGTACAGCCTTTGGATGACGTTTCGCTCAATATTTTGGAGAAGTGCGAGACACTGCCGGGCAAACTCGACTGGCAGTTGTTCAGTATGTTCCATAAGCGGCGTTTGCTTGACCTTATCCATAACTTTGTCGTGTTCGATAAGGGGATGAAGAAGGTGTGCCGCCACAACCAATATTATGGAGTCAAAAAAGCGCAGATAAAGCTGGGCAGGAAACAGGGCGGCATCATCTGGCATACTCAGGGCAGCGGTAAGACGCTGACGATGGTGTGGCTATCCAAATGGGCCCTGGCGAATAACCCGAATGCCCGCGTTTTGATCGTTACCGATCGCGACGAGTTGGACGAGCAGATGGAGAAAGTTTACAAAGGCGTTGACGAATCAGTTTACCGCACATCCTCCTGCGCCGATCTTGTGGCGTGTCTGGATATGACGGAGAAACGGCTTATCTGTACGCTGATTCACAAGTTTGGCGTGCGAACCAACTCTGAAAGCAGCGAAACCCAGACTAAAAAGTCTGTAGAGTGGTTTATAAGGGAACTCAAAGCTGCTCTGCCGGTTAATTTCAAGGCAAACGGCGATTTTATCGTTTTCGTGGACGAATGCCACAGAACCCAGAGCGGACTGCTGCATGAGGCGATGAAAGAAATTCTGCCTAACGCGATATTCATTGGGTTTACAGGCACGCCGCTTCTCGTCAGGGACAAGAAAACAAGCATAGAGATTTTTTCTCCGGGATATATCCACACTTATAAGTATGATGAGGCTGTCGCGGACGGCGTTGTACTTGACCTCCGCTACGAAGCCCGTGACATTGATCAGATAATCACGCAACAGTCAAAGATTGACGAATATTTTGAAGTGAAAACCAGAGGACTGAATGACGCGGCGAAAGCGAAACTCAAGTCAAAATGGGGCAATATGCAAAAGGTATACAGTTCACGCAAACGGCTTGAAATCATTGCCGAAGATATTATATCCGACTTCGACATCAAGAACCGGCTAGCCGACGGTAACGGCAACGCGTTGCTCGTAGCGGATTCGATTTATTCCGCTTGCAAATATTATGAGATATTCCAGTCGCTCGAGTTCAGACAATGCGCGATTGTCACGTCGTTTGTACCGCTTGAGCGCAACCTCCGCACCGAAATCGAAGACGCGGATGAGTTCGAAAAATACGAAATATATAAGCAGATGCTGAACGGGCAAACGCCAGAGGACTTTGAAGCCGAAGTAAAACGCAGGTTTATCGATGAACCGGCTCAGATGAAATTACTCATTGTCGTTGACAAATTACTTACCGGATTTGACGCCCCACCCTGCACCTACCTCTACATCGATAAGTCGATGCACGACCATGGACTGTTCCAAGCCATCTGCCGCGTCAACCGTCTGGATGGAGAGGGAAAGAACTTTGGTTACATTGTGGACTACAAACAACTGTTCGGCGATTTGGCTAACGCCCTTAACAAGTACATTTCCGGCGCGTTTGAGGGGTATGACGCAAAGGACATCGAAGGATTGATAAAAGACCGCCTTAGGGAGTCGAAGAAGTTTCTTGACGCGACGCTCGAGGAACTCGACGCTCTCTGCGGCGGCGTTTCCGCTCCTCGCGCGGAGATTGACTATATCCATTACTTCTGCGGTGAAAATGGCGTGGGCGGTATTGATGACGAGTCCTGTTCCCGTAGCCGCGAGAAGCTGTATAAACTGGTGAATCGCCTTGTCCGCGCCTTCGCTGAAATTAAAGGCGAAATGACCGAAGCCGGATATGCGCCCGCCGAGCAAGCGGACATCGACAAGAGGGTCACCTTTTACACCGCTTTGAAAGAAACCATAGGCAATGCCAGCGGCGACTTCATAGATCTCAAATCGTATGAAGCGGATATGCGCCGCCTGATTGATACCTACATCAAAGCTGATGACAGCCGCAAAATCGGCGAGTTCGACGACTTCACCTTGCTCGACTTTGTTTTGGTGATGGGAGAGAAGCTCTGCGGCAAAGGCAAGGAAGCCGCTGCAGAGGCTATTGAAAATAACATCCGCAAAAAGGTCGTTGAGAAAATCCTCATCAACCCTAAGTATTATGAGAAGATGTCGGTAATCCTTGACGAACTTATCAAGGTGCGGCTCAAAGGTGTAATTGTCTATGAGGAGATGCTGGAGAAGTATGTGGAGGCCGTCAAAAATATTGAGAATCCCGAAAATAATCCACATTATCCGGAAAACATACGCCGCAGCGGTGCGCTTAGGGCTTTATATGACAACTGCGGTGAAGATGAAGAATTGGCAATCGCCATTGACAAGGCTGTCCGTGAGAGCAAACAAGCCGACTTCCGGCACAACGAATTCAAGGAACGCCGGATTAAGCGAGCCATGTATGCGGTACTGAAAGATGAAGGCGAGGTCGAACGAGTTTATAATATCGTCGTGGAACAAGGAGAATATTAGACAATGTTGAACATTTCGGGCATACAGATTGAGGTGTGCAAAAAAGATATAAAGAATATGCACCTCTATGTTAAACCACCGAACGGAAACGTCACGGTGTCCACCCCACTCTCGATGAGCGACGAGGCGATAGAACGTTTTGTTCGAATAAAGATCCGTTGGATAAAGAAACAGGCTGCCAAGTTTGACAACCAACCACGCCAGTCGGAGCGGGAATATGTATCCGGAGAAACGCTGTATGTTTGGGGCAAGCAACACTACCTTCAAACCGAATACGGTAATAAAAATTCTCTCATCCTTTCCGGTGATAAAGCCGTGCTGACCGTCCGAAAGGAAAGTACGGCCAAACAAAGAGAAAACTTTGTCCGCGAATGGTACAGGGAACTGCTGAAAACAGAAACTGCCGGGATGCTCCCTAAATGGGAGAAAATAACCGGATTGAAAGCCGCTGGCTGGCAAACGAAGTATATGACCACCCATTGGGGAACGTGCAATACGAAAACAGGCAAAATATGGCTGAACCTGCAGCTTTCAAAGAAAACGCCGGAGTGTCTTGAATACGTTATCCTGCACGAACTGATACATCTTGTCGAAAAAAAACACAACGAACGATTCGTTTCGCTGATGGATAAATATATGCCGATGTGGAGAGAAGTCAAATCCGCGCTAAATGAGCAGACACTTGACTATATGGAATAAAGGCGGTCATTCCGATTCTAAATGAACCGTATTTGATTCAGAATCGTAACACACCTCGTTGGATACACCAGCCGCCGAGGGATCATCAGGTCATATTCCCGGCAGCACGGCGAGATTCTCCTGGGCCCGCAGCGAACGTCTGCGCTCAGAAGCGTCCGGCAGGGCGTTTCTGACCTCGTTCCAGAAGGCGGGCCCGTGATTCATCTGCTTTAAATGGCACAATTCGTGTACTATCACGTATTCCGCCGCGTCCGGGGTGAGCATGGCAAGGCGCGAATTCAGGAATATCCTGCCGTACGACGAACAGGAGCCCCATCTTGTCTTAGCGTATTTGACGGCGACCGACCTGGGACGGACCGAGATTAGCTTGGCCCAGACGGGCAGCATTCCGCGGACGATAGCCTCGGTCCGGGCAGTGTACCAGTAGAGCAGATACCTGCCGTAATCCTCCGGCCCGGCATTCACTCTTATCTCGTCCGCCGCCAGAACTACCCTCTCGCCGCCATGCCGGGCGATCACCAGGGAAAGAGGACGCCCGCCGCAGTATATCACCCCGGCAGGACGCGAAACGCCGTCCGGCATGGCTCTATATGGCGCGGGCCATCGCTCTTGCCGCCAGGATGCCGGACGCGGAGGCTTGGACAACCCCTCTCGTCACGCCGGCGCCGTCTCCAGCGGCCCACAGACCCGGCGTCTTAGTCGCCAGGTTCTGGTCCAGGTCGAGTTTCAGGCTGAAAAATTTTACCTCCACCCCATAAAGGAGCGTGTTCGGGCCGTTTATGCCGGGTATTATGTTGTCCAGCGCCTCTATCATCTCCACTATTCCCGTGAGGTGCCTGTAGGGGAGCACGAAGGACAGGTCCCCCGGAACCGCGCTCTCCAGCGTCGGGCGGACGAGCCCCCGCGCTATGCGCTCCGGCGTGGAGCGCCTGCCTTTTTTCAGATCGCCGAGACGCTGCACCATTATGCCGCCGGTGAGCATGTTCGCCAGGCGTGCGATGTGACTGCCGTAACCGGTGGGGTTGTTGAAGGGCTTCGAGAAGTTCGTCGACACCAGTATGGCGAAATTAGTGTTCTCCGTCTTGCTGAACTCCTCACTGTTGGAATGTCCGTTTACCGTGAGGATGGACTGGCGCGACTGGAACTCCGTGGTCACCTCCCCGTTCGGACACATGCAGAACGTCCTGACCCTGTCGTCGAACGTGGGAGTGTCAAGCACGGCTTTTATTTCGTAGAACTGGTCCGTTATGTCCTTTGCCCAGGCTGCCGGGACCTCGACCCTGACGCCTATATCGACCGGAAGGGACGCTATCGGCAGACGCAGCCTGCGGATGGTCTCCTCCATCCACGGCGCGCCCTCGCGCCCCGGGGCGAGAAGGACGGCGCTTGCCTCTATCTCGGTCCCGTCCTCCAGAATCACTCCCCGCGTCCTGCCGTCAGAGCCGATGCTGACTTCGCTCACCATGACGCCCATGCGTATATCGAGCTGGTCCTTGGCCTTCAGATACAGGCTCCCCAGAATGTCCCTCGAGCGGTCGGTGCCCATGTGGCGTATGGTCGCCGGTATCACCTCCAGGCCGGCCCTCCGCGCGCTGTCTATTATGCGGGAGGCCATCTCCCCCTCTGGCCTGAAAACATCTGTGGAGGCGCCGTGTTCCAGATAGACGGCGTCCACCTCCGAGATGAGAGAGATGAGCTCCTTTCTGCCGCAGTACTGCTCCAGGTTTCCCCCGAAATCCGGAGTGAGAGTGAGCTTGCCGTCGCTGAACGCGCCCGCGCCCCCCCATCCGCAGACCACGTTGCAGGGCTGGCAGTGGGCACATTCCTTCGCGCCTTTCTTCAAGGGGCATATCCTGCGGGTGATGTCCCGCCCTTTGTCCAGCAGAAGCACTTTTTTATTTTCGCGGGCCAGCTCTCTTGCGGCAAAGAGGCCGGCCGGGCCCGAACCCACTATCACCGCGTCGAATTTTTCATTCATTGCGTTCTCCACCTTTTGATTCTTCGGTTTGACATGCCCAGCGGGCATGTTCGAAATTATACACGAACATACGGGACCGATCTTCGCCGTTTATCAGTTAACTTTTGCGCCGAAGTGGTAGTATACTAAAGAAGTAGGTTCCACACGCAGGAGGGATAGTTTCGATGAAGTTCGAAGTCATAAAACCCGGTTCGAGAATAGGCGGAAGACAGGTCCTGGGGGTCGCTCTCCACGAGGATTTCACCACTGAAGATCTGTCGGCCCTCCCGTCCAGCATAGCGCTTCTCGCGGCCATGCAGATACCCAGAGACAATTTCAAGGCAAAGAAGGGGAAAACCACGGTGATACCTCTCGCCAACGGAGACACCCTGTGCATAGTGCTCGCCGGCCTCGGCGACCGCAAAACCGCGAAAATCGACGACTATCGGGTGGCCGCGTACCAGATCGTGAGGGCAGCCGCAGTCCGGGGAGCGGCCAGCGTCTCGATGGCGATCCCGGAAGCATCGGATTACTCTATTTCCCGGGCAGTGGGGGAAGGGACAGCGCTTGCCTGCTACAGATTCGAGAAGTATCACGCACCGGACGAGGACGACCGTTTCGCGGTCCCGGAGACAGCAGCAGTGCTAGAGGGAGACTCAAGAGGTCTTCGCGACGGTTTCACCATAGGAGAATGTCAGTGTTACGCCAGGGATATCGCCAACGAGCCCGGCAACGTCATCAATCCGGAGACGTTCGAACAGATGGCCCGCCGCCTCGCCTCGGACTGCGGCTTGAAGACGGAGGTCCTGGACTCGTCCGCTCTGGCCGAAAAAGGTATGAACGCGCTGCTGGCTGTTGGCAAGGGGTCCGCCACTCCCCCAAGGCTGATCCGCCTGGAATATTCGCCGCCCTCACCTGCGGCGTCCATAGCGATAGTGGGCAAGGGCATCACGTTTGACAGCGGCGGACTCGACATAAAACCCGCTGATTCCATGGTGACTATGAAAGGAGACAAAACCGGAGCCTGCGTGGCATTGGGCGCGATAAAGGCGGCGCACGATCTCAAACTCCCAGTCACGGTGCACGCGATAATCGGGGCTGCGGAAAACATGCCGGGGGGCGGTGCGTACAGGCCGGACGACGTGATAAGAGCGTATAACGGCAAAACGATAGAGGTCGGCAACACCGACGCGGAAGGACGCCTGACACTGGCCGACGCGCTGACATACGCCTGCGAGCAGAAGCCGGACCGGATAATCGATATCGCCACTCTCACGGGAGCCTGCGCTGTGGCATTGGGCGAAACCACAGCCGGACTTTTCACCAACGACGACAAGTTCGCCGATGAATTCCTGGAGGCGGCGGATGTCAGCGGCGAGCGTTTCTGGAAACTGCCCATGACCGACGAGAACCTTCGAAAGAAACTGAAGTCCCCCATAGCGGACCTCATAAACTCCGCCGGGCGATACGGCGGGGCGATCACGGCGGCCATGTTCCTGGAGAATTTCGTCGAAAGCGGCAAACCGTGGATACACCTCGACATAGCGGCCGCCGATTACGTGAAGGAGCCGTATTCCTACTACATAAAAGGAGCCACCGCCTACGGAATGAGGGCTATAACCTCCTATCTGACAAGGCTGGCCGGAGGAAAATAGAGCGCGGACAGGGATACGATTTTCGCCGCCGGCTCTGCCGCCGTTTCCGCCCTTGATAAAAAGACGTATGTTTTACCAAAAAAAACGGACGCGAACTTCCCGCATAAAGCAGGAGAATTCGCGTCCGCGCTTTGAGAGCGCCAAGGACCTGAAATTCAGGCTATCGCACGGAACGGTTCCGATTCGGCCAGAACCTGGCGGGCAAAATCGCGCTGCAGCTTCCTGCGAACCGCGTTTTTTTCAAAATCCCCCGGATTTTCGGACGCCTCGCGGCAGGCTCTCAGGTAATCGCGTGGGACCAGTTCCTCTTTCAGCGCGAAAACGGAGGGGCGGGCGCCGGGCAGCCCGAGTTTGAAAGCGAAAAACCCCGATCCCGGCATGACCTCCGGCGCGCCGATCCCGGCGCCCAGTTCAGTATCCGCGAAATACCGTCCGTCCGAAGCCCTGAACAGAAACTCAAAAGCGTCGTCCACGCCTTTTCCCAGCGCGCCGGTCGTCACGGAAACCAGCCTGCGGGGCAGAGGGGCGTCGCTGAGGGACGTTTCGCCCCTGACCCACTGGCGAACCAGTGACCAGACGAGACAGAGACCGCATAAAGACGCGTCCCCGTGGAAAAAACGCAGGTCCTCCGCTCCGGCTTCGTACTCCGAAAAATCCTTCAACGTGACGCGGAAATCGTCCTCAAGCGCGGGAGGCTCCTCGTATTCTTCCGCCGCCGCGCCGCACGGTTTGCAGGAGATCACGTCGAATATTCCGCAGGGCGAAAGCCCCGTGACGGCTCGTTCGATATCGCGCCGGATTTCGAGCACCGCGTCCTTCGACTTGATCTTTCCCGAATGCAGGTCCTCCGTGGCCCTGTAAAATTCCTCCGGTATCAG
>JAISYN010000205.1 GCA_031269915.1 Synergistaceae bacterium | reverse complement strand
GCCAATATACCAAGTACCCGCCGAAATGCACCATGCACTATATCAAAACGTCTGCCCTGAGAACGCTCGTATTAGACGCCATAAAGCGCGTAACTCGCTTCGTCCGGCTCAACGAGGATGAATTTGTGCGGCTGGTGCGGGAAGCGTCGGAAATACAGAGCGCGGAAACGGCTAAAGCACGAAAGGTGGAATTGGCGAAAAGCCAGAAGCGTCACGCGGAACTGGACGCGATCATCAATCGGCTGTACGAGGACAAGGTGACGGGCTCGCTTTCCGCCAAACGATTCGATAGCCTTTCCCGCGAATACGAGGACGAGCAGAACGCCTTGGAGGAACAGATCGCCGGATTGCAATCCGGGCTTGACCGTTTCAGCGAGGATGGGGAGAAAGCGGGCAAGTTCATCGAGATCGTCAGGAAGTACACGGACTTCACCGAGCTGACCCCGGCTATGCTGAACGAGTTCGTGGAGAAAATCCTCTATGCCGCGCGGTTCGGCTATCGCGCTGCGGTTAAATGATATGGGCTGTGAGCGATTCTTATTTTCCGTCGTGGTGCGAAGGGGGGGATTTGAACCCCCACGCCAATGGCACGAGATCCTAAGTCTCGCGTGTCTGCCAGTTCCACCACCCTCGCATGAATGAGAGTTTATAACTTTTCATGATGAGAGTCAACGCGGGGTGCGAATCATGTCCGTAAAAGCGTTGAGTCTTTTGCGGCATCGTATTCAGCAGGCGTTTTTTACGTTTCTACGCTGTGCTGAATGATAGTTTGTGATATGATTAAAGTAAACAGGAAAACAGGAGGTGGAGACGTGGATTTTGGACTGGAACGTAGTTTGCCGAAACGGACTTACGCTGGTTTTATTGTCTATGTGTTGCTGTCGCTGGGGATATGTCTGGCTTCCGCGTCTCCGGAAAAGCTATCCGCAGATAGAATGCAGGGGGAAGGCGTTTATACTTATGCTGGGATTATGGACGTCGTCAACGGAATTGCGTCGGCGAGTGAAATAAACGAATTTCGAGCGCGCATGCGGGCAATTTTTGCGTTTCAGCAGCAGTATGCCGACGCCCCATCGGGGTGTCTCTTTTCGAATCACATTTCAGATATCCACATAAACGATCCGGCTGCGCATTTGTCCTGTGGGCGCGATCTGTCAGTGCATGGAGCGGATATGGTCGTCAGAAAATAATCCATTCCAGGTTTTGCCGTCAATAACCACAACGATTTGAAAGATTTCATGCCGCTCATGGTTTACAACCGTGAGAATATGTTCAGGAAGTACTGATTGGCTCGGTAAAACGAGATTCAGTCGTTTTCTGAAGTCGGGTCATATCAGCCTTCCCGGTTTCGTGAGCAAGGAGGTTTCGCATGGCTTTACTGCACGTAGGACTGGATATAGGGTCCACTACGGCAAAGGCGGTCGTTCTCGACGACGAGGATCGCCTCATACACGGCAGCTATCGCAGGCATTTCGCTGATATCCGCACTACCGCCAGCGGAATTATGGAGGAACTGCGGGAAAATTACAGCGATTCGATGATAACAATGGCGGTGGCAGGTTCAGGGGCTTTGACTATAGCGGAGGGAATGCATGTGCCCTTTGCGCAGGAGCTTGTTGCTTGCCGGGTCAGCGTCGAAAGATATCTCAAGGGCGTCGATGTCAGCATAGAACTCGGCGGGGAGGACGCGAAGCTCACATTTTTCGGCGAGAGCGGCATAGACCAGAGAATGAACGAGACATGCGCCGGAGGCACCGGGGCTTTCCTCGATCAAATGGCGGCGCTGCTCGGCGCCGACGTCGCCGGTCTGAATGAGCTTGCCAAAGGGTACAGGACGATTTATCCCATTGCGTCTCGCTGCGGCGTCTTCGCCAAGACGGACGTGCAGCCTCTCCTGAACGACGGCGCCGCGAGGGAGGACATAGCTGCCTCTATCTTCCAGGCCATAGTGAACCAAACTATAAGCGGGCTTGCGTGCGGCAGAAAGATATCCGGCAACGTGGCTTTCCTCGGAGGCCCTCTTTATTTTCTCTCGGAGTTAAGAAAGCGTTTTGCCGAGACGTTGAATCTCCGCGATGATCAGTGCATATTCCCCGAAAACCCTCATCTTTTCGTTGCTATCGGCGCGGCCATATTGGGCAAACGCGGCAGCGCGGTGGATATCGCCAACCTGCAGAACAAAGCGGAGGTATTCTTCTCGCGTCCGCAGGTTCCGGTCAATGTCCTTCCAGCCCTCTTCATCGACGAATCCGCCAGGGCGGATTTCAAGAGCAGGCACGCTAAGAACGCCGTCCGCAGAGCGGTTCTGGGCGAGTACAGAGGGGACGCTTATCTCGGTATAGACGTCGGCTCAACTACGACCAAGATGATTCTCATCGGTTCACGCGGCGAGGTTCTTTTCACCAGATACCGCCCAACCGGCAGCGGGGAGCCGATACGGACCGTCCGTGAACTTCTGACGGAACTGTACGATGAATTGCCCGGCGGCGTTTTTATACGCAGGAGCGGAGTGACGGGCTACGGAGAAAAGCTGGTCAAAGCCGCGTTCGGAATTGATATAGGCGAGGTCGAAACTGTCGCTCACGCGCACGCCGCTCAATTTGTCCTGCCGGGCGTGGATTTCGTCATAGATATAGGCGGCCAGGACATGAAGTGCCTCGGTCTGAAAAATAGTATGATAAGCAGGGTTTTTTTGAACGAAGCGTGTTCGTCCGGCTGCGGCTCGTTTCTGCAGAGCTTTGCCGAGTCCCTGGGGATGTCGGCGGAGGATTTCGCCAAGGCGGCGGAGGTCTCCATGATGCCTGTGGACCTCGGTTCGCGCTGCACTGTGTTCATGAACTCGCGCGTCCGTCAGTCTCAGAAGGAGGGCGCGAGCATCTCCGACATATCGGCCGGGCTGGTCTATTCGGTGGTTCGCAACGCGCTGTATAAGGTGCTCAAAATACGGAGCGTCGACGAA
>JAISYN010000179.1 GCA_031269915.1 Synergistaceae bacterium | reverse complement strand
TAAACCCTAAGCAGGGGTCGCGGACCCCTGCACCCCATTATGGGGTCTGAGGGGGCAAGCGTATGACGCCCTCCCGTTGGTCGGGACTGAAGCATTTCCGACCGGCGGGAGGGCGTTTTTCTTGCTTCCACCAAACCTATACCGGGTTCAGAGGCTATGCCCCTGCTGGCATTCGGACGATCATTGCTACGCCCTGTCCTCCGCCTATGCAGGCGCTTGCCATTCCCCATTCTTTCTTTTCGCGCTTCAGCGCGTGAAGGAGCGTGGTCAGTATTTTTGCCCCTGTAGCTCCTATTGGATGACCCAACGCGATCGCTCCGCCGCAAACGTTCAATTTTGCCGTATCGAAAGGCAGCAGGCGGAGGCAAGCGATCACTTGAGCCGCAAACGCCTCGTTGAGTTCTATCAAATCCATGTCGCCGATGGTCATTCCAGCCGCGGAAAGGGCGTTTTTCATCGCGGCCACGGGCGCTATGGGAAAATGGTCAGCGTCGAGAGACGTCACGCTGTAGCTGACGATCTCCGCCAGGGGCGTAAAACCCTTTGCTTTGGCCCACTGAGCGTCGGCCAGGACGAGCGCGCTCGCGGCATCGCACAGCGCGGAACTCGAACCGGCTGTTATCGTACCGCCTTCCTTCACGAATATCGCAGGCAGCCGGGAGAGCGACTCGACGGTCGTGTCTCCTCTCGGATTCTCGTCTTTACCGCAGACGACATCACCCTTCTTTTTATCCCGCAGGACGACAGGAACGATTTCTTCCTTGAAGTAGCCTTTCTCGATCGCCGCCGCGGCTTTCATGTGACTGTTATAAGAAAATTCGTCCTGCTCGGCCCTCGTTATCGAAAATTCGCGGGCGACTCCGATGTCCGTTATCTCCCCCATCAGTTTGCCGCTTATCGGACACAGGAAACCGTCCGCGTGCAGCACGTCCGATACGCGCTGTTCTCCCATACGAAAACCCCACCGCGCCGTTTTGAGTATGTACGGCGCGTTGCTTGCGCTTTCCATTCCGCCGGCCAGCATTGCGTTCGCGTCTCCAAGGCGTATCCTGTCCGCCGCCAGCATGACGGCCCGAAGACCGGAGCCGCACCGAATATTGACGGTGAACGCCGGCACAGTCATGGCTATCCCTGCCTTGAAGAGCGCCACCCTCGCGGGGTTTGCGCCAACTCCGGCCTGCCACCCGTTGCCCATGATCGCCTCGGACACATCGCCCGCTTCGACGCCGGAACGGGCAAGCGACTCGCTCAATACCACGCCGCCGAGATCAGTTGCCTCCAATTTGGAAAACTGCCCGCCCAACTTGCCGCCTGCCGTTCTGCACGCGCTCAGTATCACAGCTTTTCCGCTCATTATGCCGCCTCCGTTCCCTTCATGACGGGCAGAGGATCGGCCGCGTCGAATTCCGCCCCCGTATATTCCCGTATTTGTTCGAGCGTGACCTCCGGCGCGATCTCCAGCAGTTTGAGCCTGCCGTTTTCGTTGGAGAAAACAGCGAATTCCGTGAAAATCATCGTGACGACGCCCACGGCGGTCAAGGGGAGGGTGCACTTCTTCAGAATTTTCGACTCGCCTTTTTTTGTGACGTGAGTCATCGCCACGTACACCTTTTTGGCCCCCACTACGAGGTCCATCGCCCCGCCCATGCCCGGAACGCTCTTGCCGGGAACCATCCAGTTCGCGATATCCCCATTCTGATCAACCTCCAGCGCCCCGAGAACCGTGACGTCCACGTGTCCGCCGCGGATCAGTCCGAAGCTCGCGTCGCTCGACATGAAACTGCCGCCCGGCAGCAGCGAGATGATGCGCCCTCCGGCCCCGATACATTTGAGGTCAGGAACGGCCGGGGCCGGGCCGATGCCGATCGCGCCGTTTTCGGCCTGGAATGTCACGTTCACTCCATCCGGGATATGGTCCGAGACGAGGGTAGGGATTCCTATCCCAAGGTTGACGACATCGCCGTCGCGGAATTCCAGAGCTATCCTCCTGGCGATACGTTTCTTGACGATCGCTTCATCAAGTTCTGGAAGCATAATAGGAATCTCCTTTCATTACAAGCATATCGACTAGAATGCCCTGTGTCACGATGTGATTCGGATCGAGTTCGCCGGCCTCCACGATGGAGTCGACCTCCACGATGGTCGTGTCCGCGGCGGCCGCCATCGCCGGGTTGAAGTTTCTGTTCGTGCCGCGATAGACCAGATTTCCCATTCTGTCCGCCTTGTACGCGCGCACAAGCGCGACATCGGCGCGAAGCGGCAGCTCCAGAAGATACTTCTTTCCGCCTGTCTCGATGACCTGTTTGCCCTCCTCGACGACCGTGCCGACCCCCGTCGGGGTGAGGAAGCCCCCCAAACCGTAACCGCCGCAGCGGATACGCTCGACGAAAGTACCTTGCGGGCTGAGTTCCAGCTCCATCCTGCCGTTGCGGTAAAACTCGCCGGTCTTCTTGTTGAGCCCCACATGCGAAGCGATGACCTTCTTCACCCTGCCCTGGGACACGAGCTTTCCATGTCCGACGTTTTCGTACGCCGTGTCGTTCGATATCAGGGTCAGGCCGTCCGTTCCGGCCTCCAGGAGCGCGTCGACCAACGTGTAGGGTATGCCCCCGTAGTTGAAGCCGCCCACCATGATCGTATCCCCTTTTCTGATACGCGCCGCCGCTTCCTGAGCCGACACGACGGGCTTGATTACGCTTCGCTTCATTTGTCCGCCACCTCCGTTCGCCGCCCCATTTGGATTCTATGGCGGTTTGACTTGGAATCGATATCACGCTATTTTATTGCCTGCGCGAAATTTTTTCTGAAAAACAAAAATGGCCGCGATAATTCCCACACCGAAAATATTGCTCGATAGGGTCGGGTAGATGATGAAAAAAGGTACGGAGAACAGCAGGAGCCGCTGCACGATGCCGAGGTCGTCCGCAAGGTATCCCTGCACCGCCGAAGAGAGACCGAGAATGCCGATAAAAGCGGTCACAGTCCCGACGACGATATCCACTATCCCGCCCTGAAGCAGGAGGTAAGGATTGTAGACGAACATATAAGGCACGACGAAGCCCGCCGCAGCCGTCACCAGCGCGGTGAATCCCGTTTTGATGGGGTTCGACTTCGCTATCCCGGCCGCGGCGTAGGTCGCCAGGGCCACCGGCGGCGTCACATCAGCCAGCACTCCGAAGTAAAGGCAGAAAAGGTGCGCGGACATCATGGGAACCCCCATTTGGTTCAGGGCCGGCGCGGCGAGGGTCGATGTTATGATGTACTGAGCCGTTGTCGGGACCCCCATGCCCAAGATGATCGAACCGATCATCGTCATGAAGAGCGCGAGAGGCAAAATACCGAACGAAAGGCTCAAGACGAATGAGGAAAACGTCAACCCCACGCCCGTTATCGCGATCACTCCGATGACGATGCCGGAGCACGCGCAGGCCGCCGCGACCTCGATCGCCCCCAATCCGCCGGTTATGAGGGCATTCAAAATCATCCTGGGAGTCATCCGGTGTTCCTTGTCGCCGAGCCACGAAAAAACGACGATCGCCACTATCGACCAAAAGACGGATAGGGTCGGAG
>JAISYN010000175.1 GCA_031269915.1 Synergistaceae bacterium | reverse complement strand
ATGATTAATGATTTTATAAAGACGGGAAATAATTGTCAATATGAATGCGGGATGTCATCACGACGGCTTGGGCAGAATCACCCTGAAACAGCTCCCTCTGTCCGGATAACTTTCAACATCTACTTCTCCTCCGTGCGCCGTCACTATGGACTTCACCATCGCGAGGCCTATTCCGGAACCGCCGGACAGCCTGCTGCGAGACTTGTCTCCGCGGTAAAAGCGCTCGAATATGAATGGCAGGTCGTCACGCGTAATGCCGACGCCGTCGTCCTCCACGGTGAGAATGGCTGAATTGCCCGTTTCGGAGATGGCGACGCGTATCGTCCCGTCCGTCCGCGTATACTTCACCGCGTTGGAGAACAGATTGGTCAAAACTTGTTGTATCCTGTTCCTGTCGGATGGAATATTTTGGCAGTTTCCCTCGACGGAAACGGTCAGGTTTTTTTTGATAATCTCCGCCTCGAAGCTGCGCAGCGTTTTTTCCGCAAGTTCCGAAAGATCGACCGGGGTTTTATTGAGCTTCAAATTGCCGCTCTCGACCTTGGCCAGGTTTTCCAGGTCGCTCACCAGCCTGCCTATACGCTCTATCTCCTCGTAGATGCCGGACAGGCGTTCGGGAGTGGGTTCCCACACGCCGTCGAGCATCGCCTCGATGTGCGTCGCGACGTTTGCGAGCGGAGTGCGAAGCTCGTGCGCGACGTCGGCGGTAAGTTGTTTGCGCAGGTTTTCCTGTTTGCCGAGGGAATTGGCCAGTTGGTTGATGGATGTCATCAATTCGTCCAATTCGAGGATGTTCGTTTTTTCTTCCATCGTGATGGAGTAGCTGCCGCCCGACATCTGCTTCGCTATTTCAGCCGTATGCCGTATGGGACTGCTCATATGCCGGGAGAGTATCCAGCCGGCCGTGATCGCCAGCAGCAGGGAGAATGCTCCTATCCCCGCGAGAATGGCGTTCAGGGAATCCAGAAACCGGAAATCCTCGTCGCTGTAAAAATAAGGGGAGAAGTAACTGACGCTGACATAAGCTATCGTACGGCCGCGCCATTCGAGATCGTAGTTTTTGACCGTGAACCCGTCGTCGTTTCCGAGGCTGCGCTCCCTCATCCTTTGGGAAATATCCTCCATTATCTGAGAACAGGTTTTCATATCGTGGAATTCCGCGTCCCACAGCCTTTCATTCCGAATGTCGTATATCTTGATTATGTAACCGTCATAAAGCGCGCGCATGCCGATCGCGTGCAGAAAACCCTCGTCCCAGGCGTCCGTTTTTGGGTCATATTGTTGGTTCAAGTCCGATATAATGGATTCTATCCTCTGTTGATGGCGTTTTGAGATATAGTCCCGGAACTGCCGGTTGATGAGGACGTTCGACACGACGCTTATGAGCGCGACCGTGAGAAGCGCTACCGCTGCGATATTCAGAGACAACTGTGTTTTCAGGCTATATTTTCTCTTCACGTTTTCCACCGAATTTATAACCGACTCCGTGCATGGTGAGAATGTAACGCGGTTTTTTATGGTCGTCCTCTATCTTCTGACGAAGGTTCTTGACGTGTCCGTCAATGGCTCTTGAAAAACCTTCAAAGTCATTTCCCATGGCAGTATCTATCAATTGCTCTCTCGTGAACACTTTGTTCGGATTTTGGGCCAGCGCCTCGAGAATTTTGAACTCGCTTGGAGTCGGAGTGACGGTTCGTCCGTTCTTTAAAAGGGAGCGGCTGTCGAAATTTATTTCCAGTTCGCCGCCGTTGAAAACCATTTTGCTGTCCGGGGCGAGAAGGTATTCCCCGTAACGGCGCAGTACGGCTTCGATACGCGCGAGAAGCGCCTTCAGGCTGAACGGTTTCGCGATATAGTCGTCCGCTCCGATGGACAGGCCGTTAAGCATATCATCCTCCTCGACCTTGGCGGTCAGCATGATGATGGGAACACGGGATTTTCTGCGTATGGCCTTACAGAATTCCTCTCCCGTCATGCCCGGGAGCATGAGGTCCAGCAGGATCAAATCAATTTTTTCCCTCTCGAAAATATCGAAGGCCCGCTCGGTATCCCCGGCGCCGAAGACAGAATACCCCCTGCTCTCCAGAAAAGACTCCAATACCTCGATAATTTTAGGTTCGTCATCGACCGCGAGTATATTATGACGATCTTCGCCCATGCCCGTCTCACCGTCATTCTCAAATTTTTCCAGGCCATCCCGTCATGCCGGTCTCGCCCGCTCTCATTCTCTTGCGATAAGGGCGGCGCGTCAAGGTTAGCGCTCCGATCGGCCTCGTTACTCTCAGCTTTCGCCGGATGAGATATTAACAGAGGAATATGTAGAAATTGTGCGGACGCCATGAAAACTTGTCCCCGGATGACGTTTGATGATATTCTCCTCTTTAGAAATCCGGCGCGCGCCGATGCGAAGGGAAAAAGCCGCGGAAATCGGAGGAAAGGTAAAAAGACTGGCTAAATTGTACGGGACTGTTTCGGACAGTACAACAAGCCCCGAAGCTTGGTTTCTTGAGCTTCGGGGCTTGTTTTCGAACTATGCCGGACCGTGCCGGACTTGTTTGCTGGCTCCTCGGCGAGGACTCGAACCTCGAACCTAGTGGTTAACAGCCACCCGCGCTGCCGGTTGCGCCACCGAGGAACGCGATGAGATAACTCACAACGTCGAGTATCCTAGCATATTTTATGGCCGTGTCAATATGCCAATTCATCCTCATTCCGCCGTCATGCCGGTTAAATTGTTTTCATTGCGATTATTTCATCAGGCATATAAAATAAATATAATTATACGTATTGCCGTAATGCCAAGCACTTAATTGGCTGATATTATTATAAACGCAGATACGGTTTGCTGGAGGTGGACGGATGCCGTTCAATCTGTCGGAATTCAACTGGCCGCTCGTGATCATAATAGCGGCGATAAGCGCTACGATGTCCTATGTCGGGGATATCCTCGGCAAGAAGATCGGGAAAAAGAGAATCTCGATACTTCGTCTGCGTCCCCGTTACACGTCGACGCTCATCACCATTGTCACGGGAATAGCCGTCGCGATTCTGACATTGATCGCGGCCGCGTATTCGTCGGACTCTGTGAAGATGGCAATCTTCGGCCCCAATATCATGGCGCGGCGGATGACGGAGCTTACCAACGAAGTCAGGGAGCGCCGGAACGAACTCGACGACATGACTTTGGAACTCGTCGCCTCACAGAGCGAACTGTCCTCCATAAGAGCCGAAAAACAGGCGGCGGAGGAGGCGGTAGCGTCCTTGCGGCAGGAAACGTCTTCTCTGAAGAGGGGCCTTGCCGAAATGAAGGAGGGGCGCGTTATCGTCTTTCAGGGCGAGATGCTGGCGCAAACGTCGCTGGAGAGCGGCGAATCAGGTTACGATACGGACGCCGCCGTGGAGACGCTCGTCGGTTTGTCCGGCGATTATCTCTCCAGGAAGATAACGGAATCGTGGGAGGCGGACGCCTTAGACGCGCCGGATGTAGTGGTAACGAAGGAGATGCGGGACATTATCGACGTCCAGCTTCGTTCCGCAAGCGGGCGCAAAGTGCTGCGGCTCGTCGCTCCCTCGAATATAGTCATGGGACAGACGCTCGAAGGGGTAGTCAATATTTTCGACAGCAACCTCGTGTTCGAGGAGGGCGAGGTATTGATTAGAGAAAGGCTCAGCGGTTTTCGGACTCACGAGGATGCCGCCGACGCTCTTTATACCATGCTCAAGTATGTAAACAGAGCGGCCGTATCTAAAGGAATTTTGCCCGATCCGTTTTCCGGGACGGTCGGTAATCTGGATTCTCTGGATTTTTATGGTATTGTGGATCAAATAGTCGATGAAAGCGGCGATGAAAGCAGAGTGGTTACAATTCTCGCGGCGTCGGATATCTACACCGAAGGGCCTGTCCGAGTGAGAATAGAAGTCGGAGAAGAGAGGGCAATCGAGGATTGAAGGAGGGTTGCGGCAGATGTTGATAGTGGGATGTCAGTCGTGCGGTGAATCGAAGGTGTTGGCCGGCGCGCCGGATATTGACGGCATAGCCAGAATGAACTGGTGCTGTCCCTATTGCGGCGCCGGACAAGTGTTGCAGCTCGAAGTGGCGCCTGTAGCGCGTACCGCCGATCTTCACAGTATCCTCGGAGGTATGGCGCTGCGGGGTAAGATGCGCCACGGTATCGGATATCAGGGAGATATCCTGGACGGCGGGCCGGGAGTCGTTTAAATGGAAGACTACCGGGAAGATCCCGGCGTCAGGGACACGGCGCCGCGCGGGACGGATTTCGGGGATTATATTTTTTACGACAGCGGGAGAGGGGTAATCGCCATCGAGCTTCAGGAACTCTTCCGCTTTACGCATTGGGGGCGCAGCAGATCGCTGGAGCAGATAGAAAGAATGCTCAAAGGCACGAATCTCTGCTTTTCCGTCAGGTATGACGGCAAGCTCGTCGCGTTCTGCAGAATGCTGACTGATTTTGTATTCCGCGGTTCTATATGGGACATACTGGTTCATCCCGATCACCAGGGCAAGGGACTTGGCTCAAGACTGATGAACTACGCGCTCACTCATCCGGCTGTCAGGGATATACCGATAATCACCAGCTTTTCCAGTGATCTCGTCCCATTTTTGAAACGCAGCGGGTTCGAATATCGCGACGGGCTGATGGTTCTTCAGAGGGTTCCGATAGCCTATTCTTAAATTATAATTATCCTATCAATTTAATAGGTTACATGAAAGTATATGGTATAATTGCCTCATAAAATTTTTTCAGGAGGTGTGTTCGATGAGCAAAGAAAGGTACCTCGTGACTTCGGAATCTGTTACAGAAGGGCACCCTGACAAACTCGCGGACCAGATCTCGGATGGGGTTCTCGACGCCATTTTGGAGAGGGAGCCCATGGGCCGCGTGGCCTGCGAGACGCTGGTGAGCACGGGGCTCGTCGTGGTCACCGGGGAGATAACGACCGGGGTCTACGTCGATATTCCGAAGATAGTGAGATCGACCATCAAGGACGTGGGTTACACGAGGGCGAAATACGGTTTCGACGGCGATACCTGCGCGGTCATTACCGCGATAGATGAACAGTCTCCCGACATCGCGCGCGGAGTGGATCGCGCTCTTGAAGTCCGCGAGTCGGAGATGGACGACGAGGATATCGATAAAATAGGCGCGGGCGATCAGGGAATGATGATCGGCTACGCCTGTGACGAAACGCCTGAATTGATGCCCGCCCCGATAGCGCTTGCTCACAAACTGGCGCGCAGGCTGGCTCAGATTCGCAAGGACCTGATTCTTCCGTATCTGCGCCCCGACGGAAAGACGCAGGTGACGCTGGAATATGACGGTTTGAAACCGGTTCGTGTTGAC
This sequence comes from Synergistaceae bacterium, assembly GCA_031269915.1. GTDB lineage: Bacteria > Synergistota > Synergistia > Synergistales > Synergistaceae > JAIRKI01. The sequence continues at coordinate 14,340 of JAISYN010000175.1, read as the reverse complement.
ACGGTGGTTGTGAGCGCGCAGCACCATCCAGCCGTCGATGAAAGTCAGATAACCGCCGACATAATCGAACAGGTGATAACCCCTGTGATACCGGATGAACTGCTCGACGGCAAACCGAAGATACTTGTCAATCCGACCGGCCGTTTCGTCCTTGGCGGGCCTCACGCGGACTCCGGCCTTACGGGGCGCAAGATAATCGTCGACACCTACGGCGGAGTGGTCCCCCACGGCGGCGGCGCTTTCTCCGGCAAGGACCCGACCAAGGTCGACAGGTCCGCGGCGTATATGGCGAGATACGCGGCCAAAAACGTAGTGGCCTCGGGCATTGCCGCGAGGTGTCAGATTCAGGTCGCTTACGCCATCGGAGTCGCCAACCCCGTATCGATTATGGTCGAAACCTACGGAACGGGCAAAATAGCGGACGGGAAAATCACCGAGCTTGTCCGCCGTCACTTCGATTTCCGTCCGGCCGCTATCATCAAGATTCTCGAACTCCGCAAACCGCAGTATCGCAGGATAGCGGCTTACGGACACGTCGGCCGGACGGACCTCTCCCCAATGCCGCGCTGGGAGGATATAGAGAAGGCCGAAGCCATTAAAAAAGACGCGGAGGCCGCGGCATAGGCATTGGAATCGTTTTTCCGGTATCTGCCGCACATCGTATGGCCGTCGAGCTGTCCGGTGTGCGGCAGGCTGGCGGTAAAAATTTGTCCGGAATGCCTCGAATCCTTGTCCGGTCACTTTTCGCGATTTTGTGTCTCATGCGGACGCGACGCCCCGTGCGGCGCTCATCCGGACGGGTTGGTCTGCCGGTCCGTTTCCGTTTACTCGGGAATCAACCGGGATGTGGTTCACGCCATGAAATATTCGTACTGCAAGGCCATAGCGCTCATGATGGGAGAGGTTATGGCGCGGATTCTCCCCAAGCCTGGCGCGGATTTCCTCGTCCCGATACCGTTGCACAAAGGCGGCAAACGAGAGTATAATCAGGCGAAGCTTATTGCGTATGGGGCAGGGCGCATCTGGAATATCCCGATCAAGGACTGTGCGCGCTGGAATGTGGATAGAAAAAGCCAGGCTTCGTCCCTTGATAAGACGTCAAGGGCGCTTCCGAGCGGCGTGATGACGTCAAACGCCGGAGCCGAAGGGAAAAGCGTTATCCTGGTGGACGACATCTGCACTACGGGGAATACGCTTCTGGCGGCGGCGAGAGCGCTCGGCGAGGCCGGCGCGAATCCGCTGGGGGCTATGGTCTGGGGCAGGAGCGTGTAGCCTCGTCATATGAGTTACTGTCATTCTCGGGTGGTGAATGTTGTCGTGGCTTTTGATCTGGTGAAATGTAAAATGTGCGGCAAGGCGACGGTAGTCTCGTTTGGAATGAGACCCGTGTGCGACACATGCCGGGCGAAGGAGCAGGAGTTGTACACCCTTGTGAGGACCGTGCTGCGCGATCATAGCGACGAGCGGCTCACTATTCAGGATGTCGCCGAGATACTCGAGATCGATGAAAAAGAGATAATGTACCTCGTCGACAGCGGATATTTTCAATTGAAAATGCGGAATCTCCAGCTTTATGACGCTTGAAAAAGTCTTTTATATAATTATCAGCGCTTTGTTAATAAAGATCAGGCTGGCGTATCCGATAATAATACTAAGATGTCCCGCCTTCGAGAGGTGATATAGACGATGATAGAAAAGGTTAACGATGCGGCTGCCGTGGGTTCCGTCGGCGGAGTGAAGCATCGAAAAGGTGTTGGGTCCGGCGCGGAGGGAGACGTTCTTTGGAGCGACGGCCTCGCTGTAAGCCAGTTCGCGAGAGAGATGGCAAACATCTCCTTCGAGCTGGGTAAAATACCCGAGGTGCGCGAGGATAGGGTGCGCGATCTCAAACGTCAGGTCGAGGAAGGAAAGTACGATCCCGATCTCAAAGCGCTAGCGGGGCGTCTTCTATGGGCCGGCATAAATAAAACAGAGGATTGATGTCGGAAAAACCCGAGGCTCTGATCGAAACGCTGAAAAAACAGGACGATATACTGTCGGAACTGTTGTCTATTACGCTCAAACAGAGAGAGGCGCTCAAAGACGGGCGTCTCTCCGATTTACAGGATCTCATGTCGGAGATGCGCCATACGTCCGTCAGAGCCCAGGCGATAGAAGCCAAACGAAGCAGGGCGGCCGCTGTCATCGCAAACGACCTCGGATGCGGCGCCACGGTGTCCGACATACTCCGCGCCATTCCCGAGGAGCACTCCGCGGCAATGGATGAAGCGGCGAAGAAATTATTGTCCACCGTGGAAAAGTTGAAGATGGAAATGTCCTTACTGTCGCGGTTGATGGACGAGGCCAAAACCCTCAACGAAATGATGATAACCGAGTGGCGCAAACTCGGGGCACAAACCGCCGGGCTCCCGATGTCGGGTTTCGATACGCGCATTTAGTAAAGTCTCAGCCCCGAACTGCCGATATTAACCAGGAAAAAGTTTTTTTCCTGGTTGTTTTTTTGCCTGTCGGGGGGTGTTTTTATGGTCAGCACGTATCACGGTATAGAGACCGGACGCCGGGCGCTCTCGTATTTCCGCAAGGGAATGGAGATAGCGAGCGTCAATACCTTCAAGGCGGATACGGAAGGCTACAGCAGGCAGGTAGTTAACGCCGCTCCCACGCAGGGACTGGAGGAGAAGAAAAGTGTGTCGATGCTGGGCACAGGCGTCGATGTGACCTCCATTGAGCGCATGAGGGATCTGTACCTCGACGCGCGCATGACCAGGGCCGAGATTTCGCAGGCGTACTGGACGACCCTGAATACCGGCGTGAAGCGCGTGGAAAATTTCATCGTGAGCGCCAGCGATAAGAGTCTCGACAACTACCTCGACGACTTCTGGACGGCGATTCAGGACGTCCATAAATACGCTGACGACGAGGCCGTGCGCAGTTATTTCCTGAGAGAGGCCGACAACCTGACGGTTTTCGCGAATTCGCTTTCCGACAGCTACAATGACTACCGCGACGAACTGAACTCCGACGTAAGGGACATGGTTTTGGACGCGAACTCCTATATAGATCAGATAGCCATACTGACGAAAGCCATCAGAAGCGTGCTGCAGGCGGGAGCCGAGGCAAACGAGCTTTTGGACAAGCGCGACCTGCTCGCCGAAAAATTGTGCGTCCTGACGGGAGCGGAGGCGAGCAAGCCCGCCGACGAACTCGACGGGGATTACAAAATAAACCTGAACGGCAAACTGCTCGTCCAGGGCGGCAGCGTCAGACATCTCATACTGACCGAGAACCCGACCAACAGAAATTATTACGACGTGCAGATCGAGTACAACCAGTACGACATCACAAGCGACATCGACGTGGCCGGAGTCATCATCGAGACTCGCGCGTCCATGGGGGGGACCTGTTCCAAAGACGGTACTCATGAAATGGACGTGATGCGCCTCGCCGACGAAATTTACTGGACGGTAGGGCATGGCCTGGGGCAGTCGGAGGGGGGCGAACGCATCGACGGGATACAGGACCCCAACGCTTCGCTCAGCATCAACGGATCCTTCGCCCTGCAGGTCGGTTCAGCCGGAGTCCGCGCCGTAAGTGAGGTTTTCAGCGGCAATCCGCCCGGTTACGGCATCGTGCTGGGGGTTCCCGGCCCGGGAGAACAGACCGAATATACGTTTCGGATATCGGCGGGCGAATTCGAGGCGGCCATATCTCTCGAATGGGACAGTCTCGCCTCCGTATGGAACGTAAGTGACAATCTCGGCGGCAGCTCGCTCTCCACTGGTCCCGATGGGTCGCTGTCCGTCGACGATCTCGGATCGTTCATGGCGTTGAACTACTCGGGGTACGGCATAGACGTCAGGTATCAGAACGCGGCGCTGGAGCTGGAGAGCAGGGACCGTCATCTGATGTCGATAGACGACCTCGGGGGAGACCTCATGAGGTCGTGCGGGCTCGCCAACAAAAATCCGGCCGTGAAAATAGACGTGCAGCCGGAGGATTCATTTCAGACGATAGCGAACAAAATAAACAACGCGTATATGTTCGACAGGACTTACGAGGTGGACGAGGACGGCAATGAAAAGCCGAAGGGCAATCTGTCGTATGAAACCGATCCGCCCGGTACGTCGCCGGCCTCTCCGGATCAGTGGCTCCACGCTTCGGTGGAGACGGACGGCAACGGGGACTGTTATCTGGTCCTGACGAGCAACGTCGCCGGCGAAGCCGCCCGCATAAACGTTCTCAGCGGATCGGTCTGCGGCGGAGGAGTGACCGACATGACGCTCCCACGGCTGCTCGGCCTGGTGGACGCGACCAGGGACGCGGGCGGCAATACGCTGCAGAGCGACGTCACTTCTTATATACAGTTCAGGGACGACGGAACTCTCGTCGATCGTTACGACAAGTACGGAGATGTCTACGCGGACGACGCGTGGGTAATAGCCGACGGGAACGAATTCATATCGTCCACGAACGAATTCAGGGACGCCCGCGCCGTCGCGGCGGTGGGCAACGCGCCGGCCGACAGCGAACAGGAATTCATACCGGGAATCAGGGTGGACCTCAACGGCGTCGGGCATACCACGATACTAGTGCGGCATCATCTCACCGAAGGCGCGATATTCGCCGCTCTCAAGCTCCGCGACGACGTACTGCTCTCACAGATGGACGTGTTCGACGACATGACTTACAAGCTGGCGTCCGAATTCAACGCCATTCACTATGCCGGCTACGGCGGCGGCGAATACTCCGGCATTACCGGCATGGGTTTCTTCGATCGGATAAAGAGCAAATACGGGTCGTTCGGCAGCTTGAACGTCGACCCCGATATAAACTTCGACGGGGACAGGCTTGCCGTCTCGACGGGCGACGGGAGTGGCAATTCCCTCGGCGCTGGCGACGGGACTAACGCGCTCTCCATCGCCCGGCTGAAACAGGCGAAACTGTTCCATAACGGCATAGCGAATTTCGACGATCTCTACGCCGGATTCACCGCCGATCTGGGTTCTTTCGGGGGCATGGCGAAAACGGCTATGGATGCCGCGGGTTACGTGGTCGAACAGATAGGCATACAGAGGGAGTCTGTCATGGGAGTGAACGCGGACGAGGAAATGCTCAGCCTGGTCGAGATGAACCAGGGCTACAACAACATGTCGCAGTATATTTCGACTCTCATCGGCGTCATGAATCAGATAATCAGCGGCCTGGGGCGAGTGGGCCTGTAGCGCGGGGGGACTGGAGAGATGGGTAACCTGTTCGCCGGCCTTGCAAGCGGCAATACGGCCTTAGCCTACTACAGAACGGGAATAGAGACGGCCGGGCACAACATAGCGAACGCCAATGTCGAGGGTTTCGCCCGGCAGCGCGTCAACACCAGCGCGGTAAGCGTGAGCGGGAGCGCCGTCGGGGGCGGTATGCAGGTCGATTCCATCACCAGGATGCGCAATCTCTTCCTCGACGCGCAGTACAGGGCTCAGCTTCCGGCGCTCGGTTACTGGGAGACGCGCGCGGAGAACATAAAAAACCTGGAGCTTTATACGGGCAGCCTGGATAACGGGACGTTCAAGACGACGCTCGATAATTTCTGGACGGCTCTTGAAAACCTGCACGTGTATCCCGATCTGGAGACCTCCCGCTCCATCGTGCTCTCAAACTCCGAATCCATGATATCGTCCATGCTCGAATTGCGGTCGCGTATCGATCTGTACCGCGGCGACCTCAACGAACAGATAGCGGACATGGTTAAGGAGGCGAACGGGCTCATAGACGATATCGCCCTGCTCTGCCGCGATATCTCCGCGGCTCTGAACAAGGGCGAGAATCCCAACGACCTCCTCGACAGGCGCGATCTGCTGGCCGAACGGTTGTGCAAACTGACGGGCGCTACGGTGGGCAGTCCGTCCCTGGATGAATCCGACGGCGCTTACAAGATAGACATCAACGGCAAGCTGCTCGTTCAGGGCGGCGCCGAGATGAACTGCGACGGCACGAAGATAAAAAACGTCCGCCATCTGACGCTCGTGCCGATGATCGGCAACAGCAGCTATTACGACGTCCAGGTGGAGTATAACCAGTACGACCACGTGAGCGACTATTCGGTCGCCACGGCGGTCATAGAGCGCTCGGCGACCGATCCCGCGAGCTGCTCGAAGAACGGCGTTCACGAGCTGTTCGTGGAACGCCTCGCCAACGGCAAAACATGGACGGTGGGCGGAGCGAAGGGAATACTGCAGGGAGGGGAGCGGCTGGATACGATATACGACAAAAACCAGGCGCTCGGGATAAGCGGCTCTTTCTCTCTGCAGGTCGGCAACGCGGGGGTCAAGGCTTCGACCAATACCTACACGGCCGAGGGCGGCGTCGTCAAAAACGCCGTGACCGACGGCGCCGAGTACGAGTTTCGGATTGCGGCGGGGGATTTCGAGACTTACATCAGGTTTCAGTACGACGCCGCCGCGCAACAGTGGCAGGTGACCAGGGACGGCATGGCGACCGGCCTTCCGGCCGATACGATCTATAGCCCTGACGGGGATCTGATGTTGTCGGACATCCGAAACGCGCTGTCTATGTATCCCCAGCTCTATACGTCGTTCGATCCCGCCGCGCAGCGTATGGAGATAGAAGCCGCCAACACCGAGGAGATGCGGGGGCATCTGCTGTCGATAACCGACGCGTACGGCACGCTGGCGCAGGATATGGGCATAGCGAACAAAAATCCCGCCGTCGAGATAACCGTCGAACCCGACGACTCGCTCTCGACGATAGCGAACAAGATAAACGCGGCGTATCAGACGGCGCTCGTTTCGTCCGACAACCTGGCGCCCTACGCGACAAACCCGCCCGGCACGGCCCCGAGCCTGCCCGAGGAGTGGCTGCACGCGAACGTGATAGCCGAGCCCAACGGTTCGTATTACATCGCGCTCACAAGCGACGTTTCCGGCGAAGCGAACAGGATAAACGTGCTGCCGGGCAGCGTATGCGGGGCGAACGGGGATTTTTCGACGGCGAAACTGCTCGGTTTCATCGACTCCGGCATGAATGGGACGAGCTACATGCAGTTCAGCACAGACGCGCAGGCGGCCACTACGATCGACAAAAACGGCGTCTATGTGTACGACGCCTATTTCATATACGACGGCAAACATTTTTTATCGGAGAGCAACAGCTTTGCCGACGCCAGAATTTTCAAGACCACTGACAAACTCGGCAATCTGGTGAGATGGGACAACCCGATGGCGGATGAACTCGACCGCTTTGGGAAAGGCGTCAGACTGAACCTCGTCGGCCTCAATCATTTTTACGAGCCGCACGGCCTTACTTCGGGCAACGCTCCCACGATAGTGAAGGTGGAGCCTCACCTCACGAACGGCGAAATTTTCGCCATGATGGAATCCCGCGACGACCTCGCGCTCGGCCTGGAGGATTATCTCGACGACATATCCTACGAACTCATGAAGGACATGAACGCGGCGCACTACTCCGGACACGGGATAGGCGACAACATCTCGCTCACGGGCACGGCATATTTCGATCATATAAACGGCCGGTACGGCGCGTCGAAAAAATTGTCGCTGAACGACGAGCTGGGGAAAGATCTGAGCCTCATCGCGAGCGGTTCCGGCGACGGCAGCGGGTACAGCCGCGGAGTCGGCGACGGCGACGCCACGCTTCGAATGGCCCAGCTCAAGCAGACGAAGGTTTTCGACGGCGGCGCTTCGGATTTCGACGCGTATTTCCTGGTTATGATCGCCGATATCGGCAGCCAGGGTTACAAGGCCGATTACATGCTGGAAGCGCAGCAGGGCGTCTGCGATCAGATACAGACTCAGAGGGATTCGGTGATGGGCGTCAGCACGGACGAGGAAATGCTCGACATAATCAAATTTCAGCAGGGAGTAGGCGCGATGTCGCGCTACATGACAGCGCTCGACGATATGCTAGATAACATAATAAACAGCATGGGAGTGTAAAAGGCATATGACGTACAGAGTGACGAACAGCATGATGCAATCGTTGATGCTGAACGATATGCACACTAACCTCAACAAACTGCTGGATATACAGCAGCAGCTCTCGACGCAGCGAAAATATCAGTACGCGTCGCAAAATCCCCACGCCGTCACAAAGGGCATGAACATCGAAACCATGATGACGGAGACGGAGCAGTACATCAGCAACCTGCAGGACGCCGTCTCGTGGCTCAAATTCACCGACGACGCGCTGGGCGACATGAACGACATGTTCGTTCGCGTAAGGGAGCTGGCCGTGAACGGCGGGGACGGCGGCCTCGAAGACGTCGACCGCGCGGCGATAGGGGAGGAGCTTCGCCAGTTGAAGGAGGCGTTCATATCCGTCGCCAATTCCACGATAGGCGGCGAGTATCTCTTTTCCGGACTCAAAACCGGCACGATACCGTTTGCCGTCGGCGAAAGCGGAGACGTCGTTTACAACGGCAATAACTACGCGCTCTTCTGGGAGTTCGCCCGTCAGCAGACCGGCAAGGTCTCGCTCACCGGCAGGGAGGTATTCCCGATCGACGAGACGACGAACCGGCTGAAGGGCATAGAAGTCCCGATGGATTTCCAGTGGAGCGGCCGCAGCGAGATACTCGAATTCAAAGTCGGCTGGAAGACGGTAAAGGTCCGCATACCGGAGGATTGGACCGACGAAATAGCGAACGGGCTCACCGATACGTCCGACTACAACCGTTTCCGCGACCCCGGAGAACCGCTCGAAGGGCTCAGCCTCGACGACATAGCGAATATCATCAATTCCAGCGAGGAGATGGGCGACGTAAGCCAGTTGCTGAAGGCGACCGTCGTCAAGGACTACGACAGGGGAGTGCAGTACCTCCAGATACAGAGCCTGACCGGAGAGCCGGTGCGCCTCACGAGCTGGCCCGAGACCGATCCCATAAACGCCGCGCAGGGAATAAAGGGCGCCGCTTACGGGAGCGCCGGCAGGGCCGCTTCCGCCGCCGGACAGGTAAGTGTTCGTTTCGGAGATAACTCTTTATATACCGTGGACGTCGCAAAGGGCGAAACGCTGCAAGACATAGCCTCCAAACTCAACAGCCTGCCGGACGGGCGCGTGTGGGCGGCGTACAAGACCGACGGTACGAACGAATGGATAGATATCGCGGGAAGAAACCCGGACGACTATTACAGCCTTACCACGACGGGAGGGGCGGCGGCTCTCTTCGCGACGGAGATGACGACCGCCCTGTCGAAGAAGACGGGCAACGAGCAGATAGTCTCGTCGAATGTTTTCGACGCCGCGTTTTCGACGATCGCGGACGGCACTCTCACTATACGTCAGGGAGTGGATACTTACGATATCCCGATCACTGTGGGGTCGGGTATCGCGGCTGTCGTCGCGGCCGTCATGTCCGCGGGGATACCTGGGATGACGGCTTCTGAGAATCCCATCGGCGCGCTGGAGATAACCTCATCCGGCGAACAGTTCAGCGTCACGGCCTCCGGCGGCCTCGTCCCTCTCTACTCCGACGGGGTGTACGGAGCGTCGAACGCGCAGGTGAACTCCGACGGCAAATTTGCCCTGGAGACTAAACCGCTGCCGCTCGATTTTGAGCTTGACATATCGGCGGGGACCACCAACGCGCTGGAGTTCGAATACGACGGCGTAAAATACTGGATGGATCTCATCGGCGGCATTTCCGGGCTTCCGTCTCCCGCCAGCCTGAACGACGTCGCGGCGTATCTGGAAACGGAACTGAATAACGTGATGTCCGGCCTCGGCCTCACGGCGGACTTCACCGTGACCGTCGAAACCGGGCTCGACGAAAACGGCGCCGGATCCCAGTGGATGCGCATAGAGACATCGAACGGCGCTTTCAAGCTGAGCGGTTTCGGCGGAGCGGCCGACATATTAAGTTCTTTTATCGTCGGGTCCATGCCGATAGCGGACAACGCCGATCACACTCACATAGGCTTTGCCGCCATGATGCAGATGGAGACGTCACTCACCAGCACGGAGATATCCGTCGCCGATACCGGCTGGGACGCCACCGCGGCCGGCAACGCCGTTCATCTGAATTTCGTCAGCGGCAATAAACACGCCGAGGTCTTTATAGCCGACGACGCCGGCCTGACTCTCGAATCGCTGGCGGCCCGAATCAACAGCGTCTGCGGCGACTGGCTGCAAGCCGTAGTCGAGACCGACGCGCCCGACGGCGTGAGCCCGATAATCGACCCGCTCGATAACAGCGGCGACAACAGCGAGGGCGCGACGCGGCGCCTCGTCCTGCGCACTATAGACGGCGAACCGTTCGCGGTCTACGACGGGCAGGGCAAGAACGGCGTCGGCGCCGGAAGTTACGCCGATCTTCTCGGCGTGAACACCGCGCTGACCATAGAAAATATCCTCCTCTGGGACACGGCGGCGAATTCCCCGGTTCCGGGCGGGTACCCCAGCGACGGCGCGGGCTTCTTCGACGAGAACATGCCGGCGATTCTCAAAGTCACCGTGGGCGACCGCGAGTACGAGGTCAAGGTCTGCAAGAACAACCGCTACACCGGAGAACTCGTCGCGAAGGCCATAGTCGATCAGGTGAACGAACAGTACGGCGGCGCGCTTCTCGCCGTCGGCGAAAACACTCCGCCCACCGCGGCCGGCGCGAGCACGTTTTCGGTATACGCGCTTTCGGGCGAGCCACTGCGCGTTGTGGACGCCGCTTACGGGGACCCGCGCTTCCAGGAGTACACCGGCGGCATAGCCTCCCAACTCGGAATAAGCGCCGGGCTCACCACAAGCGGCGCCATGACGGACACGACGACGTTCGGCCCGGGCGTCATCCGAATCAGCGCTCCCGGGCACACCGTCGACGTGCCGGTGCTCGCCGGGGAAGACCTGTACATCATAGCGAACCGCATTCGCGACTACGCCGGAAGCTGGCTCGACGTCTCGTTTTACGACAGCAATATAAAGCCGGCCGGAGGAACGGTAAGTATGTCGCTCGCGGCGAAGGACGGCTCAGCGGTTTCCGTCTACGACGTTAACGGGGACGCCGCGTGGAATATGGGCCTCGACACCGGGCTCGTCGGCGCGGCCGATTTGAGCGGTTTCAACTTCGGCACGCTGAGCGATGACGCGACGCTCTCGATCACGGTGAACGGCGCGACGCACACGATAGACCTGACGGATAATTCAGCGTCGCCGCCAACGCCGGCCGTGAACAACGCCGAAGAGCTGGCCGCGCTCATCAACACGCGATTCCAGGCGCAGGACATACGCGCGGAGGTTCTGGTGACGAAAGACGCCTCGGGCAATGTGACGATGAAACGTCTGGCGATATGGTCGCCGAAAGGTTATACTTTTGAAATCGACGGTACCGGAACCGACGGCACAGACAATATACCGGATGCTTTCGGTTTCGCCGCCGCGCTGGGCAACGCGTCCAGCAAAAATCACGGCGGTTCGGGCCCGTTCAACCAGGTCGTTACGCACAGGACCGGAAACAATCAGTACGACATAGACTTTTTCGGAGTCCTCGACAACCTCATCAACACCGTTGAGGGGGGCAATGTGGACGGCATCTCGGACACGATGATATCGCAGCTCGACAAATGGCTCTCCACCCTGCTGAAGTGCAGGGCTCAGGACGGGGCGCTCACGAACAGGTACGACACGGCGGTATACCGCATGACGTCGAACAACACCAACTACACCGACCTCTATACCCAGACGGTCGGGGTGGACCTGGCGGAGGCGATAACGAACTTCCAGATGGCGTCCGGCATATACGAGGCCGGCCTCGCCGCTATAGCGCGCCTGCTTCAGCCGTCTCTGCTTGACTTTTTGAGATAAAAGAAGTTAATTTAACCGTATTGGCAAATTTTGGGAGATAATTCAAGGAGGAGTCCCGATGATAAAGTTGATGTCCACACGTTTCGGCGAGTTGGGGATAGACGAGGACGACATAATCCAATTCCCGGTCGGCATACCCGGATTCGAGGATAAACACCGATGGATACTGATAGGCGACGATAACAACGCCATCATGTGGATGCACAGCACCGAGGACGGGGCTCTCGCCCTGCCGGTCGCTATGCCCGATTCGGTGAAAGGCGACTACAACGCGCAGATACCGCGCGAGTCCCTCGAACCGATAGGGGACGTGGGCGGAGGCGAAAACGTCGCTATACTGATAGTCGTCACGATTCCGCCGGATCGTCCGTGGGACATGACGGCTAACCTGAAAGCGCCCATAGTCGTGAACAAGACGAATCGAACCGCCATGCAGACGATAGCGCTGAACGACGACTACGATTTTCGCTATCCGGTGATCGAAAAAGAGATCAGGGACAGAATGCGGGAGCAGGCGGCGGCATTGGCCGGGGAGCGGTGAGATGCTTGTCCTGAGCAGAAAACCGGGGGAAGCTCTGCGCATAGGCGAAGAAGTGGAAGTGACGGTCGTGGAGGTCAAGGGCGACATGGTTCGCCTGGGCATTCAGGCCCCGCGCGACATACAGGTCTGGCGCAGGGAGCTGTGGGAGGCCATAGTGGCCGAGAATATCAAGGCGGCCGAGGAAGCGGCGGCGGCCGCCCCGATGATACCGATAATACCGCCGAAGGCAAAAGTTTCCGATTTACTGGCGAAAAAGAAAATATAAGGAAGCCGATTTATCGTTAGACGCCTGAAGGGTGAAGATTTAAATCCTCGCGGCGCCTGTGTTTCTAACCGGTAAAATGTCGTTTAAGCGAATTAATCAGCGCTTCCGTAACTTCTCGATCAGCGCTTAATTTATTGTGGAGGGAATTTTTTAAATGCCGAAAGAAACGCGCCGCGCCCCCGAAAGCCTCTCCGTCTGGCGGAGCAATATGACGGAACTGGAACGGCGTCAGCCTCTGCTGGCGTCGGTGCTCAAAGAATATGTCGATAAAAACGGGCACGACTTCGAACACTTCGAGAATACCACTCCGGCCGGAAAATGGATAGAGGGACTCACGGACGAGCCGTTTTTCGAGCGCGGCGGCGAACCGAAGTTCAAGTGGAGCAGAAAATCCAAAAAAAACCCGCTGTTTTTCCTCTACGGCGCCGGCGTCCCGCCCTTCCTCTTCAAGGCAATCAGGGCGCTCCCCGACAACGCGATGTCGCTCGTCGTCATCGAGCCGAGCGTGGCGCTGCTCGCCTACGTCCTGCACATGACGCACGTCTATCAGGCCATGCCTCCGAGCGCGTTTCTCAACTTCGTCGCCGCGCCGGAGACGACGGAGAAAATAGAGTCCCTGCCCGAGGAAGAGCGCCCTTTAGCGGTGACGCGCCTTCAGAATGATCTCCGGCAGGAGGCCTTCATCGCCGGGATCACGACGGTAGGCATTTTCACCGCCACCCAGGCGGAGGCGAGCGTGCACCCAGGGGAAGAGGAGACGTGCGGCGGCGTTTTCAAAAAAATAGCGCATGAAATGACCGAGTGGATCATCATACGGCTTCAAATGCTGGGTAACAGCGCGGAGGACACAATGCTGGGCCTCCGGCAGATGGCGCTCATGGCGCCGTGGATGCTTTACGGCTCGCGGACCGAGCCGCTCATCGGGCCTTTCAGGGGACGTCCGTTTGTGGTCGTCTCCGCCGGCCCGTCCCTCGAAAAGAACTTCGAACTGCTGCGAGAGATAGGCGGCAAGGGAGTGATAATGGCGGCGGACGCGGTTTTGAAACGGATGATAAAAAGCGGCATCCTGCCGCATATCGTGTGCGCCCTCGAGCGCGGCGGCGATACATATGAAACCCTGTTCGCCGAAGCGATGGACGAATATCCCGACGAGTGCTCCAGGATACTTCTGGTGGTATGCGCGGTCTGTACGCCGAAGGTATTCGGACGGTGGCCGGGGCCCAAAATAATCGTCGGAAAGAGCGAAGTGCCGGTCGACAAGTGGTTCATCAACGGTATTCTTGAGGGGGTCACCCAGCCGATCGGCTCATCGGTGGCGCACATGAACTACGCCATTGCCGCGATGATGGAGGCGTCCGAGATAGCCCTCATAGGGCAGGATCTCGCCCTGGGCGAGGGCGGGCGCACTCACGCGGCCGGTTTGTTCAACGCGGAGTGGGAGGCCGCATTGAAGAACGACGCCCGGAGGTCGGGAGGATATATGGTGCCCGGCGCACTCGGCGGGGTCGTCGAGACCACGGATGTGTGGCTGAGTTTTCTGCGTGTCCTGGAGCAGTATATAGTCCACCTTAAGACGCCGACGTACGACTGCACCGAAGGCGGCGCTCTCATCGCGGGCACTTCCGTCACTCCGTTCGCCGGCTTCATATCCGAACATGTGGCGCCGCTCGAACCGTTCGGGAAAACCCCGGCCGAAACCGTGGCCGCTTCA
>JAISYN010000066.1 GCA_031269915.1 Synergistaceae bacterium | reverse complement strand
GAACATCCGGCTCGGCCCAACGCTCCCCGCATTCGTGTCATCGAACGTGCTGAACTATCTTGTTGAGAATTTCAGCATTGCGCCCACGACCACGCCGGAAGCAGATTTGGCTGCCATATTAGGATAATGGGACAAAGGGGAAGCGACTGTGAGATTGCGATTCCTATTTAGAATATGCGCGCTTGCCCTGCCGTGCGGATGCAGTGCAGAACCGACAATGGTACATACGGCTTTAGCTGTGCCGGGATCGGTATTGACAATCTCGGCATATATACGGATTGTAAAAACGCAGGACTTCTGGCCAAGTCGGTCCGAAGTCCTGCGACAACGGAGCAGCACAGTCTAAAGGCGGTGAGGAAGTTGGCTGAAAACACAAGATGTTCTTTCTCAACGGCGGTCTGGAGAAAATATGAGGACGATTTTGAAATGCGCTGCTGGGTCGGGGTATTCTTTTTCCAAAGCATCCAGGTATCCCAGCGATTTTATAGTTTTTGTTCCCGACTGGCCGGTTTGAGCGTCACTGAACCCATGGGCGATGGACAGATATTTCCGCCGGGATAGAAAAGCTGGAAGATGAAATACAATCCCTGCAAAGGCAATTAGAGCAAACAGCCGGACAAAAAGAGCTCTGCTCTAAGAAAACATCTGCAATGATATGTATCCAATATATTCCCCTTAATTCGCTTAAACGCATTTTACCGGTTAGAAACACGGGCGCCGCAAGGATATAAATCTTTACCCTTTAGGCCCCTGACGATAAATCAGCCTTCTTAATGGATGATCCCGCGCTCCAAAACGGCTGAATTCTTTGTGCGGTTCAATCAGCGCTTACTTTTGTCTTTTTATCACTGCTAAAAAAATTATCATGTCAAGAGTGTGATTGACTTAACATTTTGCCTGAGGCAGGCGCGATTTAAATAAAATATAGCGATTGATACTATTGCATAATCGGCTATTTTTGGGTAGTATACATTAAACGGGATAAAAATCGTTGCCTATGCTGAGTGATATTGCGCGCCTCCCTGTTCGGAGCGCGTTTTATAGTGTGACGGATAAGCCCGTATCAAGATGAGGAGGATTGACAATGGGAGAAAAATTCGCGGAGAAGGACTTGTCCAGACTCGATGAACTGTTGGACGATCTGGGTAGCAAGAAAGGGACTCTGATTCCCATTCTGCAAAAAGCGCAGGAGATATTCGGATACCTGCCGAGGGAAGTTCTGATCCGCATAAGTGAAAAAATTCACGTTCCTCTCAGCCGGGTATATGGAGTGGTGACTTTCTACGCCCAATTCCACCTCAAGCCGCGCGGAAAGAACATAGTGCGTTCGTGCCAGGGGACCGCGTGCCATGTTCGCGGGGCCAAGGCGATTCTCGCTGAAATCAAAAAACAGCTTGCGCTCGAAGGCGAGGAAACGACGACGAAAGATCTCAGGTTTACCTTGGAAACCGTGGCATGTATCGGTTGCTGCGGGTTGGCCCCGGTCATAATGGTAAACGACGAGACTCATGGACGTCTTGTCCCAGACGCGCTCAAAGGTATTTTGGGCCAGTACGACTGATAGAAAACCTGCTCCAAGCAGGATTGCAAGTATATATTTAAGGAGGTTTCAAAAAATGGCCATAAAAAGCTTGGATGATCTGCGCAAGATAAAAGAAAACGCCAAACAAGCGACGAGCGCGCGTCATGAAAGCGGAACCCAGGTTATAGTAGGCATGGGGACCTGCGGTATAGCGGCCGGCGCGCGCACTGTGATGACGGCGATACTCGAGGAAATTTCGCGCCGCGGCATTCAGAACGTGTCGGTCATGCAGACCGGTTGTATTGGCATGTGCCAGAAAGAACCGCTTGTCGATATAGTGCGTCCAGGAGAGCCGCGTGTGACTTACGGAAATGTCAAACCTGACGACATCCCGAGGATAATATCGGATCACCTGGTGAATGGGCGTATCGTCAGCGATCTTGTAGTGGCTAAAATATAACTGAATAATTCGGGGACTGGGAGGAATATTACAATGGAGAAGCTCGCAAGAGCCCACGTTCTTTGCTGCGGCGGAACCGGATGTTCTTCGTCCGGATCCAAGGAAATTATTCCTGCGCTGCGTGAAAAACTTAAAGAGCGCGGCATGGAGAACGAAGTAAAAGTCGTCGAAACGGGTTGTCACGGTCTCTGTGAATTGGGGCCGCTTGTCATTATTTATCCGGAGGGCGTATTTTATATAAAAGTGAAAGTGTCCGACGTCGACGAAATAGTGGAAACGCATCTCATGAAAGGCCGCACGATCGAACGTCTGCTTTATAAAGAGCCTGCCACGCTCGAGACAGTTCCGGATTACGACGATATAGCGTTCTACAAAAAGCAGAAGCGTTACGCGCTGGTAAACTGCGGGCACATCAACCCCGAATCTCTCGAGGAGTACATCGGAGCGGACGGTTATGAAGGGCTTGCGAAGACTCTTTCCATGAAACCCGAAGATGTCATAGCCGAGATCAAGAAATCGGGTCTGCGCGGCAGAGGCGGCGGCGGATTCCCTACCGGCACAAAGTGGCAGTTCACCAGGAACGCGGCCGGCGATAAAAAATACGTCATCTGCAACGCTGATGAAGGCGACCCGGGCGCTTTTATGGATCGTTCGGTACTCGAGGGCGATCCGCACAGGGTGATCGAGGGCATGATCATCTGCGGATATGCGGTCGGTTCCGATGAAGGCTATATCTACTGCCGCGCCGAGTATCCGCTCGCCATCAAGCGTCTACAGGGCGCGATCAAACAGGCGCTCGAAACGGGGCTTCTCGGTGAAAATATCCTTAGCAGCGGATTCAATTTCATGATTCACATAAAAGAAGGCGCAGGCGCTTTCGTATGCGGCGAGGAGACGGCGCTCATAGCTTCCATCGAGGGACGCCGCGGGATGCCTCGTCCGCGCCCGCCTTTCCCGGCAAACTCGGGCCTGTGGGGCAAGCCGAGCAATATAAACAACGTCGAAACCTTCGCGAATATTCCCTCCATCATGCGCGACGGCGGAGACTATTTCGCCTCGCAGGGAACGGAGACCAGCAAAGGCACAAAGGTTTTCGCCCTCACTGGCAAAATCAACAACACCGGTCTCGCCGAGGTCCCGATGGGAATAACGATGCGCGAAATTATTTACGACATCGGCGGCGGCATACCGAACGGAAAGAAATTCAAGGCCGTGCAGATAGGCGGCCCGTCCGGAGGGTGTCTGCCGGAACAGCTTCTGGATCTCGCCATAGACTACGAATCTCTCACCAAGGCCGGGGCGATGATGGGTTCGGGCGGGCTCGTCGTAATGGACGAAACGACGTGCATGGTGGACGTCGCCCGTTACTTCCTGAATTTCACTCAGGACGAGTCCTGCGGCAAATGTACCCCCTGCCGCGAGGGAACCAAGCGGATGCTCGAAATTTTAAATCGCATCTGCGACGGCAAAGGCACGGAGGACGATATCCCGCTTCTTGAGTCGCTCGCGAAATCCATCAAGGCGGGTTCTCTGTGCGCACTCGGCCAAACCGCTCCAAATCCGGTTCTTTCGACGCTCAACTTCTTCCGTCACGAATACGAGGCCCATATAAAGGAGCACAGATGCCCGGCGGGCGTATGCACTGCCTTCGTGGGTTACGTCATAACCGACAACTGCCGCGGATGCGGGCTCTGCAAAAAAGTCTGCCCGGTGGACGCCATTTCCGGCGAGGTCAAGGCAAAACATACGATCAACCCGGACAAATGCATCAAGTGCGGAGCCTGTCAGGCAAAGTGTCCCTTCAAGGCAATCGATAAAGGTTAATCAGGAAGGAGGAGAGAACAATATGTCCAGTATAGCGGAGACTTCCGTAAAATTGAATATAGACGGGCAGGATATATCAGTGCCCAAGAGTTATACGATATTGCAGGCCGCTCGGCTTGTCGGCCTTGATATCCCGCACCTTTGTTATCACCCCGAGCTTGCGCGTGAGGGCAACTGCCGGGTCTGCCTCGTGGAGGTCGAGGGAGCGCGCTCGCTGGTCGCGAGCTGTGTTTACCCGGTAGCCGAGGGAATGAAAGTACATACGAACACTGAAAATGTGAGGGAGACCCGCAAGACCGTCGTGGAACTCATGCTCGCGAATCATCCCGAGGACTGTCTCTTCTGCGTCAAAAACCAACACTGCGAATTGCAGGCGATAGCGGCGGATCTCGGCATCCGGCGCGTACGGTTCCACGGCGAAAAGCGCAAGGCGAAAAAGGACGAGTCGAATCCGTCGATAGTGCGCGATCCGGAAAAATGTATTCTTTGCACCAGATGTGTCAGGGCTTGTTCGGAGCGCCAGGGACTTGATATATTCAGTTCGGTGAACCGCGGTTTCAACAGTATCGTGGAACCCGCGTTCGGCCTCGGGCTCGACGAGGTGGCCTGTTCATACTGCGGGCAGTGCACGACTGTCTGTCCGACGGCGGCTCTGACCGAGCGTGACGATACTCAGCTCGTGTGGGACGCTCTGTCCGATCCGGACAAATATGTCGTGGTTCAGACCGCGCCTTCGGTACGCATTGGCCTGGGAGAGGAATTCGGCATGAAATCTGGCGGAATCGTAACTGGCAAGATGGTTGCGGTGCTGCGCCGCCTTGGATTCGACAAAGTGTTCGATACGGATTTCGCGGCCGATCTCACTATCATGGAGGAGGGACATGAGCTTCTGCACCGGCTGAAAAACGGCGGAGTGCTGCCGATGATGACCTCGTGTTCCCCCGGTTGGATCAACTTCGTTGAGACGACGCATCCCGAGATGATTCCACATCTTTCGACGGCGAAATCGCCCCAGGGGATGTTCGGGGCGACGGTAAAGACGTACTTCGCGGAGAGGGCGGAAATAGACCCGGCGAAGATAGTTTCCGTTTCGGTCATGCCCTGCACCGCGAAGAAATGGGAGGCGAAACGCCCACAGTTGAACGACAGCGGATTCCGCGATATCGATATAGTAATAACCACGCGTGAACTCGCGCGTATGATAAAGCAGACCGGCATCGATTTCATGAACCTGCCGGATGAGGAATTCGACGATCCGATGGGCATTTCCACCGGCGCGGGCCAGATATTCGGCGCGACGGGCGGAGTCATGGAGGCGGCCCTGCGCACAGCGTACGAGGTGTATACCGGGAAGACGCTTGAGAATATTGATTTCGTTGCGGTGCGCGGGCTTGACGGCATCAAGGAGGCTTCCGTGGATCTGGGCGGCGGTACGATCCTCAAGGTCGTGGTGGCTCATACCCTGCGCAACGCGGAGAAGCTGCTGGAAAAGGTGAAAAATAAAGAGGCGGATTATCATTTCATAGAGATAATGGCCTGTCCCGGCGGATGTATAGGAGGGGGCGGGCAGCCGTATCCGACCGACGCCGAAGTGCGTCAGGCGAGAATAGACGCTATATACAACGCCGACGCGCACATGAAATACCGCAAGTCCCACGAGAACCCCTCGATTAAGGAGCTTTACGATACGTGGATGGGCAAACCTCTGGGCGAACGCGCGCACCATCTGCTTCATACCCACTTCACGCCGTGGGAAGGACGCCTGCGATAGGGATCTGAAACAGACGATAAACGGACGAAAGAGCGACTCCGAAGGATAACCCCCGAGGCGGCCGCTCTTTTTTACTTCTTTTCTCCCCCGTTCTTAGCGGTTTGCAAAACTGTCGCGCAAAACGCTTGAAGCTCCGGCACGTCGATTTCGATCGACGCCCAAGTACGGGCCAAATCCAAATTCGCGTAATCGTGAGCCACTATGTTCCGCATATCGATGATCTGCCGCCAAAGGATCTTGCAATCGTACTGACAGCCTCCTTGATTCTCTCTTTCGTGATCATGTTCAACCCCTCCACGTCATTCATTGCTTTATAATTACATAGTTACTCGGTTTCCTGCGTCCGATACGTTCATTTCAACCCGCCGTTTGAACGCCGAGCCCGTGGTAAACGGTGTCTTTTTATCATTTTATCAATAATAAGCGCCTCTGTCTGCTTCAAGGAAAGGCCGATTTATTGATAGAGGCCTAAAGAGTGAAGATTTAAACCTTGATACGGTCTGCATTTCAAAACGGCTAAATTTCGTTTCGGCAAATTGATTCAGCGTTTCCTTAAATCGCCGCCATCTATTACCTTCATGGTTTTAATCGATAACTTGACATTAGGAATCAATAATTATATTATAGTTTTTAATTCCGTATAACGGATAAAATTTCTATAATGCGCAATTGTGGAGGCTGGATACTGTGAACATAACTTTGCCTGATGAGGTTATCATCTGCGAGGTGGGACCGAGGGACGGTCTTCAGAACGAAAAGGCCGTCTTGACAGCGGAGCGGAAAATAGAGCTGATAGAGCGGGTCGCCGACGCGGGCGTCACCGTAATAGAGATCGGTTCGTTCGTACATCCCAAAGCGGTTCCCGCCATGGCGGATACCGACGATGTCGCCAGAGGGATACGCCGGCGTCCGGGGGTTGAGTACAGGGCGCTTGTTCTGAACAGGCGCGGAATAGAGCGCGCGGTCGCTGCGGGGATTCTAAAGGCGAAACTGACGGTATCCGCAAGCCCGACCCATTCGAAGCAAAACAGCAACAGACCGCCGGCGGAAGTTCTGGCCTCTTTCGAAGAGTGCGCGGAATTCGCGCGTCAGAACGGAGTCGTTTTATCGGGGGCAATCTCCACTGCGTTCGGTTATTACGCGGAGGGAGCCATCGGTCTCGAACTGATTATCCCTCTGACGGAAGCTTATCTCGCCATGGGGGTGCGCGAAATATCGATGTCGGACTCGACGGGGTTTGCCAACCCCAAGCAGGTCTACTCCTATATGTCCGAACTGATGGGAAAATATCCCGAGGTCGACTGGACGCTGCACGCGCACAACACTCGGGGGCTTGCGCTCGCTAACATATTCGCCGCGATGCAGGCGGGCGTCAAACGGTTCGACTCCTCCTTCGCCGGCATAGGAGGCTGTCCGTTCGCCCCGGGCGCGTCAGGCAACGTCGCGACCGAAGACGTCGCCGGAATGATGGAGGGGATGGGAGTAAAAACCGGTCTCGACCAGGAAAAAATTCTCGATATAGCCGAAACGGTGCAAAGCCTTATCGGGCACGCGACGGACAGCTCGACGCTGAAACTCAGACAAGGTAGATCTGCTGTGAAATCCTCGTGCACATCTCCTGTATCCGGGGGATGAGTTCCGACACCTTTTCGTCGTTGAACCTGGTCGAAGGCCCCGCTATTGAAAGGCAGAGGCTTGCCCTTTTGTCCCTGTCGAATATGGGGATCGCCAGCGACAATATCCCGTCCTCGCGCTCGCCTCTGCTGATGGCATAATCCCTTGTCCGTATCGCGGCCAGTTCGGCCAGGAATTTTTCCCTGTCGGTGAACGTGCTGTCCGTTATTTTTTTCAACTTTGCCGCTTCGCGTCCGACAACTTCATTCCCGGCGTAAGCCAGCAGAACTTTCCCCCCGGCGCCCGCCCACAGAGGGAATCTGTCGCCGACCCTCACGACGCAGCGCATCGTGAGCAGACTGGGGACGTGCTCGTAGCAGACGCGAAACTCGTTTTCCATGCCGTACAGCGACACGGCTTCCTTGGTTTCGTCGCGAAGGTCCTTCATATAAGGGAACGCCACCTGCTGCGGTCTGAAATGCGCGCGCGCGACCGCGCCCATCAGATAAATCTCATTGCCCAGCGAATATGTCCTGTCGTCCCTCTTCAAAATACCGAGCGACACCAGCGTGCCTGTTATGCGCAGCGTGGTCGTCACTGGAAGGCCAATGGCCTCGGATATCGAGGTCAGGTTGAGACGCGAATCATCAAGCGTAAAACATTTCAGCACCGCGAAAGCTCTTTCGACAGAGCGAACGGAATCTTCTTTCACAAATAAGCCCCTCTCCGTGATAACGCCACAAAAATTTCCAATACGCGGAGTATCATAACAACTTTTCGGAATAATTCAAG
>JAISYN010000001.1 GCA_031269915.1 Synergistaceae bacterium | reverse complement strand
CGGCTGGAGGACCTGGCCGCTTTTATGCTGTCGGTGAGCGACAATACTGCGACGAATATCCTCATAGACGCGCTGGGCATGGACGAAATAAACGGGTCGATCCGGCGCGTCGGAGCGAGCGGAACCGGACTCCGCCGCAAGATGATGGACTTCGCGTCCGCGCGTGCCGGGCGCGAAAACTACACTACGGCGTCGGACGTCGCGCTTGTGCTTGAGGAAATTCTGAAAAATCGCCGGATGATCGAGCTTTTGTCGGTACAGAAAAGTACGTCCGGGCTGCCGGCGCTTCTTCCCTTCGACGACATGGACGACGTGGAAGCCGTTCTGATTCATAAAACCGGAGGGCTTCAGGGGATATATCATGACGCGGGGGTGTTTTTCTATTCCTCCGACCCGATCATCACGGTCGCGCTGACGTCAGGCGCCAAGTCAAGCATGAACGGACAGGCTTTCTGCGCGTCCGTCGGGAAAACAGCATACGACGCGTTTCTGCCGGGGCAGGCGGAAACGGGAAAGGATGTCGCAAAACCATGAGGATAACGGGAATAAGGATCGGGCGTCTTGTCATTCCGCTCTTGAAACCCTTCAAGACCGCGTTACGCTCGACGGACGCCGTAGCAACGAACATCGTAGAAGTCACCACCGACGGACCTTTCTCGGGATACGGGGAAGCCCCTCCGACGGCGGCCATCACCGGCGAGACGGACGGCTCGATACGCGGCGCCATCGAAACCCGCATAGCGGCGGCGCTGACCGGCAAAGACGCGGAAAACCTGAACGAACTGCTCGACGCCCTCGAACGCAGCATAGTCGGCAACAGTTCGGCAAAGGCGGCGGTCGACGCGGCGCTCCACGATCTGTGGGGCAAATGCTGCGGCATGCCCCTCTACCGGCTCCTCGGAGGAAGCGGCAGGGTTCTCTCGACGGATTACACCATAAGCCTCAACGAACCGGAGGAGATGGCGCGCGATACGAAAGAAGCCGTGTCAAAGGGCTACAGAGCGCTCAAGATAAAGGTCGGCTCCGATCTCGCTCTCGACATGGCGCGCCTCTCGGCGGTAAGGAAATCGGCGGGCCCGGACATCCTGCTTCGCGCGGACGCCAATCAAGGGTGGAAACCCAAGGAGGCCATAAGAGCCATCAAGTTCATGGAGGACTCCGGGCTCGCTGTCGAACTCGTCGAACAACCCGTCGCCTCATGGGATATCGAAGGACTAAAACAGGTCACGGAGGCCGTCGACACCCCTGTAATGGCCGACGAATCGGCACGCTCGCCCCGCGACGCGCTGAAGCTCATCGCCTCCCGGGCGGCCGACATGATCAACATAAAATTGATGAAAAGCGGAGGAATCCGCGGCGCGCTCGCCATCTGCGCGATGGCCGAGTCGGCCGGCATGGAGTGCATGATCGGGTGCATGATGGAGAGCAAAATATCGGTAACGGCCGCGGCGCATCTGGCGATGGCCAGGGGGGTGATAACCCGCTGCGACCTCGACGCTCCAATCCTCTGCTCGGAAGACCCGGTCGGCGGCGGCGCCGAATACTCCGGCACGTCGATAACCGTCACGGACTCGCCCGGCCTGGGGATAGAATCCGTCAGGAACGTCGTATGGCAGTGAGAGCGTGTTGCGCAAAAAGACCTTATGATATATGCTTATGCGGATAAAAAAATGACTCTACGCTCAAAGGAGCGATCTTTATGGCCAAATATATCCTGAAAAGGTGCTTAGTGAGTATTCTCACGGTTTTGGTCGTCATCACGCTCATCTTTTTTCTGATAAGAATGCTGCCCGGAGATCCATTCACCAGCGAGAAGGAAGTCCCGAAGGCCGTTCGGCAGAATATGCTCGCGCGTTTCGGGCTGGACAAACCGCTCCACATGCAGTATCTGCTTTATCTCAAAAATTTCTTTCTGCACGGCGATATGGGGCCTTCGATGAAATTCGAGACGCGATCCGTGCGCGATATCATCATCTATTCATTTCCGGCATCCGCCAAAATCGGCCTGCTCGTCGTGCTGGCGTCGCTGATCGCCGGTATAAACATAGGTATTGTCGCCGCAATAAATCAGGGCAGGCTGCCGGACAGGTTCAGCATGTTCGTGGCGACGCTCGGGGTGACTATCCCGAACTTTGTCCTCTCGAACCTACTCATCCTCTTTTTCTCGATAAAGCTCAAGGTCCTGCCGCCGACCGGCTACGGTGAATTGAGGCACCTTTTTATGCCCGTCGTGGCTCTCGCAGGCTACTCCACCGCGTTCATCGCCCGGCTCACGAGGAGCAAGTACCTCGAAGTCATGCAGCAGGATTACATCAGGACGGCCAGAGCGAAGGGGATGTCCCGCTCTTCCGTCGTGTTCAAGCACGCGATGCGCAACGCCATCATACCGGTGGTCACGTACCTAGGGCCGCTCGTGGCGAACGTGCTGACCGGCAGTTTTGTCGTCGAGACGATTTTCGCGATCCCCGGCCTCGGGCGCGAATTTGTGCTCTCCATCAGCAACCGCGACTACTCGCTCGTCCTGGGCGTCTCCATTTTTTACAGTTGTTTCGTCATCCTGTGCAATTTCCTGGTGGACGTCGTCTACGTGCTGATAGACCCCAGGATAAGGCTGGGGGATTCAGGCAAATGACTCCCGAATACGAGAGGATAGAGGCCGCTCTTTTCGAGCCTGCGCACGCGGATGAAATCTCCGGCGAAGAGACAAGGCCGAACGTCACATACTGGCAGGATGTCCGCAGACGTATGTTCGGGAACAAGGCGGCAGTCACGGCTCTTGCCGCGATCGTCGCCATCGTTCTCTGCGCGATCGTCATTCCCATCCTGAAACCCGACTACTACTCGAACAATTTCGAGGTATCCAATCAGCGCCCGAACGCGTCGTACTGGTTCGGGACGGACAATTTCGGGCGGGACATATTCACGCGGATTTGGTTTGGCGCCCGGTATTCGCTCATAATCGCCTTCGCGGCAAGCTTCATTAACCTGATAATCGGGACTCTCTACGGCGGGATATCGGGCTACGCGGGTGGCCGCGTGGATCTGGTCATGATGCGGATCGTCGACGTCATCTACTCCATTCCGGTGACCATATACGTCATCCTTTTCATGGTTTTCCTGGGCCCCGGACTTCACAGCATCATATTCGCGCTCTCCGTCTCCTACTGGCTGCCGATGGCGAGGATCGTGCGCGGCGAGATACTCCAGTTGAAGCAGCAGGAGTTTGTCCTTGCCTCACGCGCCCTGGGCGCTTCGGATTCGCGCATTCTCTTCAGGCACCTCATGCCTAACTGCCTCGGGCAGATTATCGTGACGCTGACCCTGTCGATACCCTTGGCCATTTTCCAGGAGGCGTTTCTGAGCTTCATAGGCCTCGGTATCCCCGTGCCTCGCGCGTCCTGGGGCACGCTCGCTTCCGAGTCGATCTCGTACATGCGTATAGCGCCGTACCAGCTTATTTTCCCCGCGGCCGCCATCTGCGTTACCATGCTCGCTTTCAACGTGCTGGGAGACGGTCTGCGCGACGCTCTCGACCCGAGAATGAAATGAACGGCGCGGCAGTTCCTATGAGCCTGCTCGAAATCTCCCATTTGAAAACGTCTTTTTTCACGCATTTGGGCGAGGTGAAAGCGGTCGACGACGTCTCTATCTCTCTGGACCAAGGCGAAACGCTCGGCATCGTAGGAGAATCTGGCAGCGGCAAGAGCGTCGCCATGCTGTCAGTGATGAGGCTGCTGTCCGACAACGGCAGGATAGTATCCGGCGGGATCAATTTCCGCGGCAGGGATATAGCAAAACTTTCCGAGCGCGATATGGAAAACTTGCGCGGCAAACAGATAGGGATGATATTTCAGGACCCTATGACATCGCTCAACCCCGTTTTCACGATAGGGAACCAGTTGACGGAGATGATCTCCCGTCATCTCGGTTTGAGGAAGAAAGACGCCCGAGGCAAGGCCGTCGAGATGCTGTCGGCGGTCATGATCCCGTCGCCGGACGAACGGATGAGACAATTCCCGCACGAGCTGTCCGGCGGTATGAGACAGCGGGCGATGATAGCTATGGCTCTCTGCTGCGACCCCGACATCCTGATCGCCGACGAACCGACCACCGCGCTCGACGTGACGATACAG
Source organism: Synergistaceae bacterium (assembly GCA_031269915.1). GTDB lineage: Bacteria > Synergistota > Synergistia > Synergistales > Synergistaceae > JAIRKI01. The sequence goes on along the minus strand of JAISYN010000001.1, from coordinate 1,716 downwards.
GCGCAGATAATCGATCTGATGAAAGACCTGAAAAAGCGCACCGGCACGTCCGTCATCCTGATAACTCACGATCTGGGAGTCGTGGCCGGACTTTGCGACAATATCTGCGTGATGTACGCGGGGAGAATAGCCGAGCGAGGCTCATCGACGGACATCTTCCACAATTCGAAGCATCCGTACACGAAAGGGCTGCTCGCGAGCGTCCCTAACCCCAAAAAGCTGACCAGGGAACGGCTCGTCCCGATCAAGGGCGCGCCGCCCGATCTGCTCCGTCCGCCCGAGGGCTGCGCGTTCGCGCCGCGGTGCGGGCAGGCCATGAGGATATGTTTTCTGCGCCGCCCGCCTCTTTTTAAAGTCGGCGACCTTCACGGCGCAAGCTGTTTCCTGAATCATCCGGACGCGCCGCCCGAGGCCGTCTGAGGCCGTTTATGCCGCTGCTCGACGTGAAGGGCCTGAAAAAATATTTCCCGTTGCAACGCGGTCTGTTCGGAGGCCGCACGAGCTTCGTCAAAGCCGTCGACGGCGTAAACCTGTCAATTGAGCGGGGCGAGACGCTTGGGCTCGTCGGCGAGTCAGGCTGCGGCAAAACCACGGCGGGACGCACCATCGCCCGCCTTTACGACCCCACTGAAGGCACGATCGTCTACGACGGAACCGACATATCGCGCATGACGCAGGCCGAATTGACGCCGTTCCGCAAGAAAATCCAGATGATATTTCAGGACCCTTTTTCCTCGCTCGACCCGCGCATGACCGTCGGCGACATCGTAGGCGAAGCCATCGATATTCACGGCATGGCGAAGGGCGGCGAGCGCGCGGAGCGCATCCGCTCCGTACTCTCCAGCGTGGGGCTCTCGTCATGGCACGCCAACCGTTACCCTCACGAGTTCTCCGGCGGGCAGCGGCAGAGGATAGGCATCGCCCGCGCGCTCGTCGTGGAACCGTCTTTCATCGTCTGCGACGAGCCGATATCGGCGCTGGACGTCTCCATCCAGGCGCAGATAGTCAACATGCTGGAGGACTTCCAGGAGAGACTGGGCCTCACATATCTTTTCATCGCGCACGACCTCTCCATGGTAAAACACATCTCGACGCGGATCGGCGTCATGTACCTCGGCAGCCTGGTGGAACTGACCGGGAGCAGCGAGCTTTATGAAAATCCGCTGCATCCCTACACGAAATCGCTTCTTTCGGCAATTCCCATTCCCGACCCTATAGAGGCGGCGAACTCGCGGAGGATTGTGCTGGAAGGCGAAGTCCCGTCTCCCATAGACACGCCGCCCTGGTGCAAATTCGTAAAACGCTGCCCTCAAGCGGCGCCCGCCTGCGGAGAGGAACCGCCGAAATTCAGGGAGGCCGCCCCAGGTCACTTCGCGGCCTGCCATCTCATATAGATGAAGCCTGATTAAAATCCGTATCAAAATTTAAGGAGGAGAGAAACATGTCAAGGAGAATCTGGTCGTTAGTCTGCTGTCTGTGCATCGCGCTCGTATTGTCGCTGGGAGTCGCCGTTCCCGCTTGGTCTGCGGAGAAGGTCCTGAAATTGAACATGAACGCCGATCCGAGAACCATCGATCCGGCGCGCACCACCGAGGTCGCGGCCGCTCTGGTCATCATGAATTGCTTCGAAGGCCTCATGGGTTTCGGCACGGACGGCAAGCTGGTCCCCGTGGCGGCGGAAAGTTACGAGGTCTCCCCCGACGGTCTCGTCTACAC
>JAISYN010000373.1 GCA_031269915.1 Synergistaceae bacterium | reverse complement strand
TCGCGTTGTATTTTGCCGAAACCGGCTTGGGTGACGCAGGCATGGCAGGTATTGCAAATGCTATGCAATTTGCGGGCGGCATTGTAATGGGATTTATCTTTGTTCCCGTAGCAAAAGCCCTGAAAAAATACATATTCGCGTTTGTATTCCTGCTCGATGCTTGCGCGTTGTTTGCTATCACATTGATGCCGGACATATTTGTCTCAATTGGTGGGAGTTTCGCTGCCGGCGCCTGTTTGGGCATGTTCTTTCCCTCGTCCTTTATGAATATTGCCAGCAAGGTGGATGGCGTTTATTTGTGCTTCACATCAGGTGTGTTTATGTCCTGCGCCAATCTCGGAAGCTTCTTGTCTCCTGTCATCATCACGCCGATAGCCAACGCTCTGGGTTGGCACACTGCCGGAGAGCGCATGATGTTTTCAGGCATCGTTTACGCGACCATCGCTGTAATTCTCGGAGTTAGCGCCGTGATGAAAAAAGAGGCGCAGTCCTCGACTACAGCATAATCGTTTATTGGATTTATACCCAATACTCGTGATAGAGCGCAGAAAACAGCCCCAATAGCCGATTGCGAAATAGCGGCGAAAATGAAGTGGTAAGGAGGTGAGAGACGAAACCACAAAAGAATAGAGGGTTCGATAAAAAAACAGACCAACAAAACAAGTCACGAAATTTCCGGTACAGTTTTGAGTTTTGCAATCGGTCAACACAGAAAATCAAAAGGAGGAATTAAGGCTATGAGTGACGGGAGACTTGAGGGAAAAGTGGCAATCGTAACGGGCGCAACATCCGGCATCGGAGCCGCGATCGCGTTTCGGTACGCGAAGGAGGGCGCGAAAGTCGTATTATGCGCCAGGCGAGAGGACAAGGGCAACGCGAATGTGGAAAAAATTCGCAAGGAAGGTGGCGAGGCCATCTTTGTCAAAACGGATGTCACAGTTCGCGACGATGTAAAAAACGCTGTGAAAAAGACAGCGGATACTTACGGTACAGTGGATATCCTTGTGAATAACGCCGGTATCCTGCTTAACAAAAAATTCAAGGATTCCACGCCTGATGATTGGCGCCGCGTGATGAAAACCGACGCGCTGGGATCGTTGTATTTCCTGTGGGAGGTTCTCCCGCTTATGAAGGCCAGGAAATACGGCGTTGTGGTGCAGGTCGGCTCAAAGGCGTCGACGAGGCCCTCGGATCAGGAGGCATTTTACTGTTTTGTCAAAGCCGGTATGGATCATATGATCCGCGTCTTGACCGACGATTACGCCCCATTTGGCATTCGCCTGAACGTTTTGGCCCCTGGGCTCACGCTGACGGAGATGACGGAGAGCGCCCCGCGCTTGGACGAATTGGCAAAGGGCGTACCTTTCGGCAGAGTCGGAAAAGCGGAAGAAATGGCGGATGCCGCGTTGTGGCTTGGATCGGATGAATCGTCCTATGTCAGCGGCGCAGTCATCAATGTTGACGGTGGGCTGGTGCGATAATCCTACCGTAGCGGCGCGTCATTTAAAATAAATAGGGAGGTATGCAGACATGGCAAGAAAGATGGACTATAACCTCAATGGCAAATACATCAAGGAATTTAATATTTGCGATAAGGGATACGGTCAGGTTGAGGGTAAGGTAGTCATTATCACCGGCACCACGGCTGGCATTGGTCAAAGCGTAGCGGTACGTTTCGCCGAACAGCGCGCGAAGGTCATCATGACGGGTATCGAGCCCGAGGTTGGCAAGCAAAATCAGGATTTTATCAACGATCACGGCGGAGAGGCAACCTACATAAATGCCAACTCATTTGAGCGGGATGAAATAAAGGCAATGGTTGCGCAGGTAATGAAGAAATATGACCGCATTGATACGCTGATAAATAGCGCCGGATATCATATCGGCATTCATTTTGAGGATGCTACGGAGGATCAATTCTGGCAGATGGTCGATATTCACGGACTTGCGTACTGTTTTACCATGTGGGAGGTTTTGCCCATTATGCAAAAACAACACTCTGGCTCCGTGATCAATTTCGCTTCCAAGGCGGCGACGCGCCCCAGCGGATTTGAGCCGTTTTATTGCTTTGCAAAGGCCGGCATTTTACAGATGTCCAAGTGCCTTAATATGGAGTATGGGCCGGACAATATACGCATCAACTGCGTATCGCCCGGCGCTACCATCACTGATATGACACAACGGACGGACGGCAGCTTCGTTCCCGGATTCGCCGAACTGGTAAACTTCATCCCGCTGCGGCGTCACGCGGTGCCGCTGGATATCGCGAAAGCGGTTGTGTGGCTGGCGTCGGATGAATCGGCATACGTGTCTGGATTGAATATGAATGTGGACGGCGGTATTGTAGTCTGATCGCGAAGGTATAAAAGGGATTCGCGGCTCCCGCTCGGGAGCTGCTTCTTTTTGTCAGTATGTCAAAAAAACCGGCGAAACAAAATTCTGTGAAGTGGTTTCCGTTGTATTTTCCGAATGCGGCCGGCCCGCTTGCGAAACGGTTTCGCGGCAGTGGTAATATAGTTGTTGATTCTCATTCAAAGACGAAGGGGTGGTTGGAAGTGAAAAAGAAGTTTGCGTTTGTTTGGTTGTTTTCCTTGGCGGTGTTGATTGCGGCGATATGCGGCGTATCTTATGCCGCGGCGGGAAATGATGGGGACAAAGAAGCCGGGCTGAAAGAAGTTTACGATTTCCTGAAAGGCTGCGGCAACTACTATCTCGCCACTGTGGAAGGCAACCAGCCGAGAGTTCGTCCGTTCGGAAGTCTCGCCATTTTCGAGGGCAGGCTTTATTTCCAGACCGGGAAAATCAAGGATGTCTCGAAGCAAATGGCCGCCAATCCGAAAATCGAAATTTGCGCTTACGACGGCAAAGGCGCGTGGGTTCGGATTCAGGCCGTCGCCGTCGATGACCCGAGAAGGGAAGTGAAACAGCTTTTGCTGGATGTCCAGCCTGGATTGGAAAAGATATATTCGGCGGATGACGACAACACGCAGGTCTTATATCTCAAAGACGCTATCGCCAGGTTTCATTCGTTCGATGAGACGGGCAATCAAGGCGGGCCGAGGATCGTCGAGTTCTGATCTGAGAAAACAGCGGTAAACTTATTTATCGCCGTAATGAGTGCGGCAGTGGGAGATGATAAGTTTACCGCTCTCGTCGATTCGGTATACGATACGGTGTTCGTCGTCTATATGCCGTGACCACCAACCCGACATATCGCCGCGAAGTTGTTCCGGATGGCCGATGCCGTCGTATGGATTGCGGTCGATGTCCTTGATAAGCTGATTGAGCCGTTTCAGAATTTTTTTGTCCTGCGCCTGCCAGTGCAGATAGTCTTCCCAGGCTCTGTCAGTCCACGTTTTGTCCATATCTCAATCCTCAATGAGTTCGTGGACGGCAAGTTTCCCCTCATTCGCCTCTTTGATTGATTGTCTCAGTATTTCCATGTTGGCTGCGTTGTAAAAAGGGTCGGGTTTCGTCGTGACGGCAAAAGGAATACCGCCTTCACGGACGGTTTGACGGACAAATATGTTGAATGCCGTCGTCATGTTCATTCCAAGTTCGTTAAAAATCGCCTCCGCTTGTTCTTTCAGGTCGTCTTCAATCCTGATGTTTACCTGTGCCATTTCAATACCCCCATTCTTGTCAGGGATATTTTATAGCAAATCCTATACGACGTAAACGCCACTCTTCTCTCTGTATGTATCATGCTTTCCCATCGCAGTGACCGCGAGCGCGTGATAGCTTGCCCTAAACCTCACGGCAAATCTATGCTCCCATTTTCGGCGGACAACACATTTATAGTCACGTCGGCGCCGCAATATCTCTTCACAAGCGCAACGGCGTTCTCCGCCGCGGAAAATCCCTCTTTCGCCGTCACCGGAGGCAAAGCGTCTATATTGATGGCGACCAATTTAGTATTGCTCTCGATCTTGCTCCGATCCCCGTTCTTCCAGCACCAGGCACGGCAGAACACGTCTCCGTCGCCGGTGTCGCAGAGGATTATCTCTCCCGGTTTCGGATGTTCCGCGACATCTCGCGAACCAAGAGGCACATAGGTCTCGGAACCGTCGGCCGGTTTAAGGGCGATGTCCCCTTTCACTTTGCTCAGGTCATCGCCGCCCGCCGGGATAACATACCTCATACTCACGATGTTGAAAATGGCGACAAGAGAATTGACATAAGGCAGCTCCTTGCCGCCGCGCACGCGTTTAATCAGACTGGCTACGGAAGGCGGGCATTGATTGGGATTCATCCCGAATTTTTCAAAAGCCGCTCTCCACGAAGCTATGCGAGGGTGATTTTTGAAGTCGCCGAACGAATAGTCATTCAGTATCCTGGATTCCTCCTCGCGGAGAAGCGCGAGCAGCTCCGCGTTCTCTCCGGCGTTATCGGCATTCCGCGCTATCAGGACATGCCGGACGTAACCTGGAAACATCTTGAATACTTTGTCCGATACGACTATCTTCATCTTTTTTCTTCCTTCACAAACTATGTCCGTTTTTAAATTTGCCTTAAAGCATTTCCTTGCATATCCCGGCAATTTCCTTAAATTTTCTTAGGATTAGATCTTGTTCCGGGTGGAATATTATAGCATCAGTACCGTTGTTAATCGCGTTTTCAATACCGGCTTTGTCAGGATTTGGCCAAGCCATGCCCATATTGCATAGCCCAAGAGCCTTTGCCTTCGGGACAACGACCTCGGCTGCTGTCTTGGTATAGGGATGTTGCCAATTTACAGGTTCATCCACATTTGTCCGCAGGGAGTGGATAATATCCGCCAAACCAAGCCCGAATCCATCGCGGCCGGGTTTAAGCTCGGCCAAAATTTCGTCTGCTCTATCGATGGCTTCCACATCCTCGAACAAAACGAACAGCGATGTATTCGCGTTTGTATCTCTCATGTAATCTTCCCAATTCTGCTGTAAAAATCCGGAAGCGCGAATTGCCGGACAAACGCCCGCGCGGCCATCCGGCCCGAAGAACAGCGCGCGCTTTGCCTTTTTCACGTCGTCCGCGCTCATGATATGCGGGATGACGACCCCCCGCGCGCCGGATTCCAGCGCGAAACGGATATACTTGGGTTCGTTGGCGGGAACGCGAATGAATGGCGTCACGTCGTGCAGCTCGCATACCTGGATTAGATGAACCATCGTCTCGTAATTTGTGCGCGAATGCTCCATATCCAGCATAATGAAATCGAATCCGGCTAATCCGGCCAATTCCACAACTTCCGGAGAATACAGATACATTTGCATTCCATAAGGGTGATGTCCTTGGCGAAATTTCTCAATCAATCGATTTGGCTTGCGTTTCATGTTTATATCTCCTCCAAAATTCAAATTGTGTTCGTGAACCATTTAAGAACGGTTATTCCTCCATACGCGGCGGAGCTGACATTCCGTCTACGAATAGAACGCCGGAGTAAGCCGAAGGGTTTTGAACTGATCCGGATCATGCCCATACCATATCGGCACCTGCTGAGCTTTGTAATCCCTCAGTTTTGCGAGGGAGCGGACGTACCACTCGTCACTCCAGTTTTGGCCTTCAGGATACTGGTCGGAAGACATATCCTCTTCCAACTGCGCGGCGTCGACCGCAATCAATATCTTGCCCATATCCGGCAGATCAACCAGGAGGGATTGATGTCCCGCGGTATGTCCCTTCGTATCTATACACATCAGCCTTCCATCGCCGAACACATCGTAATCCGTCTCATTTGGAAGTTTGATGAAAGTAAAGTCATGCGCTTGTTCGTAGTCCGCTGGCACATATCCGCCGGACGGATTATGAAACGCGGCTTCAAACTCGCTTTCGCGAATGATAAATGTCGCGTTTGGAAAGAACGTAACGCCACCGGCGTGGTCAAGGTGCAAATGAGAAATTATCACGATGTTTACATTGTCGGCGCTGTATCCCAGAGCCTTCAATTGCCGGTCAATTCGTTGTTCCGGAGCGCTAACGCCGTCCGGTTTCATGACATCAGGCCAATTTTCGATGCACGGCCCAGTGTCAAACAACACTAATCCTTCCGGGTGTTCGATGAGGAAGATGGGAATGGGAATACTATAGCCTTTGCCCTTTTTAGCTCCGAGATAATGATGGGGAGGCAGTATAATCTTTCCGCCATCCATAACGAACAATTTCATTGGCCGCATATCGCGCCTTCTTTCTTATCTTCCTCGGAAGTCGATGGCAGCTTTGATGTCTCTGCCCTTTTGCATACTATCCAGCGCCTCGTTCACATTCTCCAGCGTATATTTCGTGGTGATCAGTTTCGAGAAATCCACGCTGTTCCGGTATGCCTGAATAAACTTGAGCGCTTTGTAGAAATGGCGAATATCCGCGCTGCCGTTGCCGATGACAATACACTGTTTCTGCATCACCTTGCCGGGCGCGAATGGTATGGAAGCATCGGAGGTTTGTCCCAACACCAGATAGGTACTGTCCTTGCGCAGGAAATCAAAACCCTGATCGAACGCGGCAGGGAACCCAGTACCCTCAATTGCGAATTTAGCGCCAAGGCCGCCCGTCAATTCTTTGACAATCTCGACACGCGCGTTGTGCGCTGTGACTTCATCCAGATTGATGGTGTCTGTCGCTCCCCACTCCTTGGCCAACTCCAGGCGCGAAGCTGGCGCGCCGATCACGATAATCTTGCCGGCTCCGGAGCGTGAAGCGAGCAGCGTCGCGTATAAACCGATGGGGCCGCAGC